>JBICHS010000675.1:0-16522 GCA_043101135.1 Phycisphaeraceae bacterium JB051 | reverse complement strand
CTTGCACGTCTTTCATCAATTCAGCAGTTTTAACCTCAAAGGGCAAAGGTGATTTCTGAGGCACGTCCTTTTTCAATGCATCAGCACTGTAGAAAATCACCAGGTCACTTTTGGTCAACTGGTCGATGCAGATTTTGCCCTGCTGTTTAAGCCAGTGATCCGCTGCCGGCTTTTTGTAGCTGGAGACTTGCTCAAGCTTGTCGGAGAGGAGCACGTACTTGTCGGTGATCGGCTTGAAGTAGATGACTTCGCCTTTGAGATTGGCAGACTGAATACCACCGTCATGCTCATCGACTTTGAGGTCTGCGAAGTTGAGCATGAATTGGTCTTTGGTGGTCATCGGCAGGAGCATGGACATGACCGAGCCGTCCTCGCCGGGTCGTGTGGGCATTTTGCCGTTGAGCATGATCACCGCCGGTGCGTTGACATTGATGCCGTTGAGCATGCCGCTTTCTGCCTGCATCATGAACAACGGATTGGGCGGGACCATTTGCTGCATGCCTGTGAGATTGCCCAGCGTGACGATGTCGTCGGAGAGGCCTTGCAGCGAACTGAAGACGAAGACGCGATCCGCATTAGCCGGAACATGCTCCAGGACTGCTTGTGATTGTGCCTGGGCAACATTCATTGCAAGGCATAAAGTCAGTAGACAGAGACACCCAAACTTCCAAATTCGATTCATCTATCAAGCTCCATGTTGTTGCATCTGACGACCCACCATTGGATCCCCGTCAGATGCGCGTTGCTCAAGAATACCTTTGTGTATCTCGAACGTTGCAGTGATGGAAACAGAGTAACATGTTTTGTGTTTGTTTTGGGCGTTTGGAACTTGGAATGATTCCAAAGCCGGCTATGATATGGACATGAGCACTACACCCGCCCACACCGACGTTGCCACCACGGGCATCATTGTTGTCGACCACGGTTCGCGTCGTGAAGAGTCCAACGCAATGTTGTTACAGGTTGTCGAAGCGTACCGCGCACAGACACAGTGGCAGATTGTCGAACCCGCCCACATGGAAATTGCTGAGCCTTTGATCCCCACAGCGTTTGATCGTTGTGTGCAAAAGGGTGCCAAGCGCGTCGTGGTCATGCCTTACTTTTTGCTCCCGGGTAAACATTGGCATGAGGACATTCCCGCGATCACCGCCGAAGCCGCCGCCAAGCACCCGGGGATTGAATACCTCGTCACCGCACCGCTGGGGTTAAGTTCCCTGATTCATCAGGTCATCGACAGCCGCATTGGCGAATGCATGGAATGTGTCGAAGGGGAAATCCCCGAATGCGACCTCTGCAAAGGCACAGGCCGGTGTCTGAACTGGCAACAGTCGTAATCACTTTGATCACGATCAATTCAATATCAAGAGCCGCGCATGTAGTAAGCGGATGGTGTGTCATGCGCGTTTTTACATGAACGCGAAGGACGCAAAGACAAGCAATTTTTTACCACAGAGATCACAGAGGACACAGAGTCAGAAGAGAAAGACAATTCATTTGTTTTATCAATCTCTGTGCTCTCTGTGTCCTCTGTGGTGAAAATGGTTTACCTGTCTTTTCTTGGTGTTCTTGTATGTTGGTAAAAAAGCGGACATCAAAAAAAACACCAATAAATCCCTTGACTGTGTGCTCAACATATCGTTTATTTCAAGTGATTAAGTGATCAACCCCAAACATGGTTAAGGAGGAAGCACGATTAACCAGCCAGAGAAAGTGGACTGATCGTCGCGAAGAATCAGCATTATGTTCGAGGGTCATTTTAGAACCCTGAACCGCGACACGATCAGTCCATTTTTATGCGCGCATCGCACGTCAGATCAACCCTGCGCACAACGTGTGGCTTTGATGACGTGTAGCACCAGATGTCAATCGGATGCAGATCCGATCACGCGCCACAAACCAACGTACACCGCGTCATCCTATTGGGCATCGCATTCACCGTGTACAATGTCAGGCAGAATTCTCTGACATTGCCGAGTGAAACGATGCCCAAACACCTCATGAAACTGTTTGTCATCCTGTGCTTTCTCTGCCCTGCGGTCATTCGCGCACAGGACCTTGATACGTCTGCCCAGCTGTTTTTGAAAAACTGCGCAGCCTGTCACGGGCTCAATCTTCAGGGCGGTAATGCCAAGAGCATGCTGGATGACAAGTGGGAATTTGCCAAGGATCGCGCGACGATGGCCAAGGTCATCCGTAATGGCATCGCGGACCGAGGCATGCCGGCGCATGGCAATTTCTCCAGCGAGCAGATCAACGGTTTAGTCAACTACATTCAGAAAACCGTCAAAGACTATCAGGCCAACCCCACCGGCAGTGAGCCCAAGGTCGGTCAGACCGTCGCAACCCTCAAGGGCAATGACTACACGCTCAAAGTCGAGCAGTGGGTCGCGGGTGTGAAAATCCCCTGGGCCATCTGCTTCCTCGATCCGACCACCATGCTCATCACCGAACGCCCCGGCGGATTGCGCATCGTCAAAAACGGCATCCTCGACCCACGGCCCATTGCCAACACGCCCGAAGTCTGGCACTCCGGTCAGGGTGGTATGCTTGATGTCAATGTCGACCCGGATTACGCGAAAAACAAGTGGGTTTACCTGTCATACTCACATCAGCTTGATGGGCAGAACCTTGCCATGACGCGCGTGGTTCGAGGCAAAATCGTCGACCACACCTGGACCGACCAACAGGTTCTTTTTGAAGCACCCCATGATCTGTACAAACGCACCCGTCATCACTACGGCTCGCGCATCGTCTTTCCCCCTGATGGCTATCTCTACTTCTCCATCGGGGAACGCGGCTACCAAAACGATGCACAGGACATCACCAAGCCCAACGGCAAAGTCCACCGCATTAACCGTGATGGCTCCATCCCCGATGACAACCCCTTCGTCAATGAACCCAATGCCATCAAATCAATCTACACCTTCGGCAACCGCAATCCCCAGGGCCTCTCCATCCATCCTGTCACCGGCCGCGTCTGGGAAACCGAACATGGCCCGCGCGGTGGGGATGAACTCAACCTCATCCAAAAGGGTGCTAACTACGGCTGGCCGGAAGTGACCTTCGGCATCAACTACAACGGCACACCCATCACGCCATTCACCACCATGAAAGGCATGGTCGATCCCATCATCCATTGGACGCCTTCCATCGCGGTTTGCGGAATCGAATTTTACAACGGTGATCTCTTTGCCAAATGGAAGAACCACCTGCTCGTTACCGCGCTGGCGTTTGAGGAAGTCCGCATCGTCAAAATCGAAGGTGAAAAAGTCACCGACCAGGAAGTCATCATCAAACGCATGGGCCGCGTCCGTGATGCAGCGGTTGGACCGGACGGCGCGATCTACATTGCCACCAACGGCCCTGACCGCATCCTGCGTCTGATCCCGGGGATTTCGGGGGTTGCGGACTGAAGCTAGTCCAAGGCGCTTAAGGCAATTTAGCCACAGATGAACACAGATACACACAGATAGGATGGCAGGCGATTCAGAATCTCACGCCCGCTTCGCTCAAGCCGCAAAGACGCCAAGAAAGTAAGAAGAGAGACCGACATACATCATCTGTCTTACTTAGCGACTCTGCGTCTTGAGCGCAGCGAGCGTGAGACAGGTTTGCTGTCTTGATCTGTGTTTATCTGTGTGCATCTGTGGTTTAAAAGGTCTTGAACACAGCAACCCCACACCATGCCAGCAAAACCATAACCCAATTCAACTTTACACCTGTAAAACAACTTTACGCTCTTGATTTAAACCCAATTTCACGGGATACTGTCGGTCTTGGGAAAATACAAACGTTTGTAAATTGTCCTTACCAATGTCGTCAAACCACGGGATAGCCGGGGGCGGGGATCGGTCTGGGGCTCGAAATCTGGAAGCACACGATGTACCACAATCAACGTCACGAAAAGCTGTACTTCAACCGCATCACCCAGGCGATCGAACGCGTCGAGCTGGCAATCATCGGTGATACCCTCCCCCTGGATGTCACCTATTGGAACACCGGCAAGCCCATCGAAGGCACCAATTTCGACGGCAGACTCGGCGGTGAATACAAGCCGATCAAGGAAGGCCAGACCTGGGGCAATCGCTGGGATCTGGTCTGGTTTCACATCACCGGTGAAGTCCCCTCGGACTTTGATGGCAAGGAAATCCAGCTGTGGCTTAACATCACCACCGAAGGCTGTGTCTACCACGCAGACGGCAAGGTCGATCAGCACATCGGCTACAAATCCATCTGGGATGACCGGGCGATCCGCCAGTATGTGCCGCTGACCAAGTCTGCAAAGGCAGGCGAAAAACTCGAGTTCTGGCTCGAAGGTTCGGTGGCAGGTTACTTCGGTGTGACCCCGCTGGACGACGTGAAATGCAAAGACATTGACCGCAGCGACCCATCGCGCTTTGGTGAGCGTGAAGGTGTGGTTGAGAAGATTCGTTTGGCTGTCTTTAACGATGCAGCCTTTCAATTGTCACTGGATATGAAGCTGATGCTCGACCTGTATCAGGGTTTGCATGAAGGCTCAGTCCGTCGTGCCAAGATTTTCAAGGCGCTTCAGGACTGCTGCAATATTCTGGGCACCGACCCGACTGCATTTGAAGCTGCGCGTGAGTCACTTAAGCCGATCATGTCGCTGAAAACCAGTGCCTCGGAGATGGATGTTTACGCGGTGGGTCATGCTCATATCGACACCGGTTGGCTTTGGCCGGTCCGTGAAGGTCAGCGTAAATGTGTCCGCACCTTTGCCAACCAAATCAAGCTCATCAAGGATTACCCCGGCTACATCTTCGGGGCTTCCCAGCCACAGCATTACCAATTCGTCAAGGAAGATCAGCCTGAACTTTTCGAACGCATCAAGCAAGCCGTAGCAGACGGTAAATGGGAACTGCAAGGTGGCATGTGGGTCGAATCGGACTGCAACATTCCCAATGGTGAATCACTCGTCCGCCAATTCATCCATGGCAAGAATTTCTTCATGGACGAATTCGGAAAAGATGTGACAAACCTCTGGATTCCCGACGTTTTTGGCTATTCCGCAGCCCTGCCACAGATCATGCACCTTGCAGGTGTGGATACGTTCCTCACCCAGAAAATCAGTTGGAGCCAGATCAACACCTTCCCGTACAACACGTTCTTCTGGCAAGGTATCGATGGCACGGAGATCCTCACGCACTTCCCACCTGAAGACACGTACAACTCCGACATGACCCCCACGAGCCTCATCGGTTCGCAGCAACGCTTCAAGGAAAAAGCCGTTGCCAGCAAGATCATGTCGCTGTTCGGCGTCGGGGATGGTGGTGGTGGCCCACGCCCCGATCACATCGAACGTGCTTTGAGAATGAAGGATCTGGAAGGTTGCCCGCGCGTGCAGTTCAACACCGCGGAGAACTTCTTCGAATCGCTGCATGACATCAAACACGAATTGCCCAAGTGGGTCGGCGAGTTATACCTGGAATATCACCGTGGCACACTCACCACGCAAGCCCTCGTCAAGAAGCGCAACCGTCAACTCGAACACCGCCTGCGCGAAATGGAAATCATCTGCTCTGCAGCCGGTGTCGACAGCTACCCGATTGCTGAGTTCGACAAGCTGTGGAAGACGCTTTTGCTCAATCACTTCCACGACATCATCCCCGGCTCATCGATTAACAACGTGTATCAAGTCACGCATCAGGAACACGCGGACATGCTTGCCAAGCTTGACGAAATGCAGGCTGAGGCAGCACCGAAACTGCTCACCGCGGACGAAAAATCGGTGGTGTATTTCAATTCACTTTCCCACGCATGGTCAGGCATTATCACGCTGCCCGAAGGTTGGGGCGGCGCAACTTGTGACAGCTTGCCAATGAGTTCCCAGCGTGAAGGCGATCGCGTCGTGGTCCAGTTGGACATTGATGCATTAAGCAGTGTCGAACTCAAACGACTTGATGACTGTAAGGATCTGAAAACCGTCAACGAACTGGTGCTTGAAAACGATGTGGTCAAGTATGTGTTTAACAAGGATGGCCAACTGCTCAGCGCGTATGACAAGCAGGCGGACATTGAAGCATTGCGTGAACCGGGCAACGTGTTCAGTCTGTATAACGACCGTCCGACGGCCTACGACGCATGGGACATCGATGCATATCACCGCACGGAATATGTCGGCTCGACCACCGTCCAATCCATCAAGCTCGAACAAGGCCCGGTGCGCAGCGTGCTCACCATCACGGCTACCATCGGTGAAGCGTCGACTATAGAGCAAACCATCACGCTAGGCAGTTCCGCAAGTGATGCGAAGCGTCTGGACTTTGCAACCAAGGTCAATTGGGCAGAGCAACACAAGCTTTTGAAAGTTGCCTTCCCCACCACCATCAGCACCACCGAAGCGAGCTGCGATATCCAGTATGGCTATCTCAAACGCCCGACGCACACCAACACGTCCTGGGATATGGCCCGCTTTGAAGTGGCTTGTCATAAGTACGTGGACATGTCCGAGCCGACGTTCGGCGTGGCACTGCTCAACGACTGTAAATACGGTCATCGCATTCTGGACAACACGTTGGAACTCACGCTGCTGCGATCTCCCACCTGGCCGGACCCTGATGCGGACATGGGTGAGCACACGTTCACTTACAGCTTGTTGCCACATGTTGATGATTTGGTTCGCAGTGATGTCATGCAGCAGGCACGTTGTCTGAATCAATTGCCGGTGATGTTTGCGGGTTTTGCAGGTAAGCTGGAAAGCCCGGTGAAACTGGATGCGAACAATGCCACGTTGGAAGTGCTCAAACGCGCTGAGAAGTCCGACGCGTTGATCGCCCGCATCGTCGAGTCCCACGGCTATCGCGGCAAGGCAACCCTGACCGTCCCGGCTAACAGCAAGGTCACCGTCACCAACCTCATGGAATGGACCGACGGCGAGGAACTGCCTGTCATCGACAACAAGGTGTCACTGACCCTCAAACCGTTTGAGATCGTGACAGTGAAAATTGATTCATGTAACTGACGAATAAAACCCTTGTTTTCAAGGCATTTTTACCACAGATGAACACAGATAAACACAGATTGGATTCAGAAACCACAAGGCCTATGTCTTGTCTTATCTGTGTTCATCTGTGTTTATCTGTGGTTTCTTGTCTTTAAACAGGAGATAAACTTACCCATGCGGATCACGCTTAAAGACATTGCCAAAGCTTGCGGGGTGGATGTGAGTACCGCCTCGCGCGCCCTGCGGGATGATCCGCTGGTCAAAGAGGCCACGCGCGAGAAGGTTAAACAGACCGCCAAGCAAATGGGCTATCGTCCCAACCTGGCTGCTCGTTCGCTGCAGACCGGCACGACCAACACCGTCTGGCTCATCGTCTCCAGTCTTGATTCCAAACTCGAAACCGTCGCTGGTGAATCCGCTTCGCTACTACTTAGTGAACACAAGTACGACACTCTCGTCGCGCTGCATCATCAGGATCAACGCACCGTCAAACGCATGATCGGCCGACTGTCTCAAGGCGTTGCTGACGGCGCGATCCTTATCCCAAGCCAACACACGCCCGGTGATACCTCGGTTAAACAGCTTGTAGAATCAGGCTTCCCGCTGGTGCTTCTGGACCGATCGATCCCTGATGTCCCCACTGTGACGGTGACCACGCAGAATGGCAAGGGGATGGCAGCGCTCTGTGAAAGCTGCGTCACTGCCGGCTGTGATTTTCTGGTCATTCATGTTGATGACATCAATGAAGTGACCCACACCCGACTCCAGGGCGCGATCAAATGGTGCAAAGCCAACGACGTGAACTTCGTGGTCGATGATGGCAATGTCCAGATCCCCCAGGGCAGTAAAGAAATCGGCATTGTCAGTAACGCCCACTTCGAAGTGATGAAGCTCGTTCGCGACAACCCGACGTGGCTTAAGGATTACACGGTTCGCTTTGGTGTCTTTGACGGTTGGCCTGGTGCGCCGTACCCCCTGGCTGAAGGCTTTGTGTGTAAGCAGGATTTCCCTGCGATGGCTCAGCGGGCTGTCGAGGAACTCATCGAGCTGGTGACGCATCCTGAGCAACGCGGCCAACGCAAGATGATCCGCGTTCCCATCCGTGAAATTCAGCATCGCCGCAATGATTTTTCGTGATCAGTAATCATCGCACGCCATACAAACACTTGTGACATGACGTGCATCATATTCCTGACATGCTGGTGCTCAATCATGCACGCGTTTTTAATGGGATTGGTATCACGTGTTCTTTATCATCGATAGACTTGAACGAACTCGATTCAAAAATCGTTGGACTTGAAACTCGCTGCGACACCGTGTCACCAGACGGATTCAATGCCAGCGAGCAATGAATCTGGTGAGCGCATAAAAAAAGCCGGGCGTGGGGGTTTCATCCACTGCCCGGCACCATGATCCGGCACTACTCAGATCAGGGTATGGTCTCGTGTCGTCGGGGTTGGCTGCAAACTCATTACAAATACAGCAAAACGACACGTGGAGGGGGTCAAAAAAAGCGACCGGCCACAAAAGTTCCCGCCTTCCCTTCTGCGGCCGGCCACACCTCATGACGTTACGTCAAACCGTTACGACCTTTTCAGATCAATGCACTCAACACAAAAACTATTGAACGCTCCGGCTGGACGCTTATTTGGTTTTCAATCCAAGCTGACAGAACAAGTCAATGACTGTCGCGTCAGTTGTATGTTTAAAAGAGTAACCTGTATTTTTTGTATGTCAACGATATTTTGGCCGGTTTTCGAGAAAAAGTCATTTTTATCTTTATAGGACGCTTGTAAACTAAAGTAACGCCGGGTTTTCCTGAATTTCGCTCATTTTTGTCGGCAATCCACCGAATACAATGTGGATTACTGGTGTAAAAATCAGGTCTAATCTTGAATTTGGGCCTGTTTTTGCCTATCTTCACAGCCATGACCATTGCACGCGTAACCACCCCTGATCAACTTCGTGACGCCTATCAGTCGGTGTTGGATCGAATTGCAAACGCCGCTGCCAAATCCGGCCGACGTCCTGAGGATGTCCTGCTGGTGGCTGTGACCAAATATGCTGCGCCCGATCAAATCCGCCAACTCGTGGATATGGGACAGATGGATTTAGGCGAAAGCCGTGTCCAACAGCTGGAAAAACGCGTCGCATCGCTCAGCGAATTTCTCTCACGCAAACGCCAGCTCGGCTCGGCTTCAACGCGTGAAGATGTCGACATCACCAAGGCAGCAACCCACGTCCGTTGGCACATGATCGGTCACCTGCAACGCAACAAAGCCAAACAGGTCATCAACCTCGTCGACCTGACCCACAGCGTGGACTCACTGCGTCTGGCTGAGGAGCTGCATAACATCGGTGCCAAGCGCGATAAGCCCATCGACATCCTCCTGCAGGTCAATGCGTCAGGCGAAACCACCAAGTCCGGCGTGGCGATCCCCGCGGTCATTCACCTGGCGGAACAAATCGACTCCATGCTCAATCTGCGTCTTCGCGGCCTGATGACCATGGCACCGAAAACCGACGACGAAGGCCTCGTCCGTGCAACCTTCCAACGCACCTATGAAGTCTTCAAGGAAGTCCAGAAGGTCGGCATCGCAGGCAAATATTTCACCGCTCTGTCCATGGGCATGAGCAATGATTTTGAATTGGCCATCGAATGCGGTGCCAACGTCGTCCGCGTCGGTAGTGCCCTCTTTGGTGATCCAGAGCCATCCGAAGCAGACGGTGACGAAATCGAATAAACATTGAAACACGGGGGAGGTATCCAGCCATGGATATTGTGGAGATTGCGTTATCGATTCTTATTTTTGCAGCAGTCATCGTTTTGTTTGCCTGGCCTTGTTGTCGTATTTCAAGCAAATCAGGTTTACATTGGGCGCTGGGGTTGATTGTCTTTTTGCCTTTCGGGCTCTTGATATTGCTCTACGTCTGGGCATTGCGAACCTGGCCTAAGCCAACGCCGTCCAGCGAATCTGTTCGTGCTGTTCAAGTCTGAATGATCTGAATTGAATTGGGTGGGTCGCGTGTGGTGACCCTGCTGTTTAACTTTCCGTGATGGTATCGAATCAAAGGATCTGACCAATGTTGGAAATATTTCTGGGGGTGGCTGTCTGCATCGCAGCCATGAAAGTTGCAGACGCTGATGGGATGTCCGGTGGCATGTGGTTTGGCATTGCTTTTCTGATTTGTTTTCTGTCGCTGTTTATTCCTTTGCCTTTTATCCGAATGATCATCGCTGGTGGTTTGGTGATTTGTGCCATGATTGGTTACAAGTTCTATGCAGAGCGCCCAAACTGATTTGAAAATTCCCAAACGCAGGGGGGTTGACTGATGCTAAAACGTCATGCCGTTTGCCCGTGTTGTCATGCGCCGGTTCGTTGTGTGGTTCGCTGGTCGAGCAAGAACAAGGATGACTTCACCTGTAAGCACTGTCAGGCTGAGCTTAAACGTGTCTCCACGGATAAGCAGCCATGGACGTCGGTGATCATCATTGTGATCTTATTGCCTTCGGTGACATTGGGATTGTTCATTCCCTTTCTGATTCGTACTGGTTATTGGTGGGCGATTTTTCCACTGTTTGTCCTCAGTGTTGTGTTGATGCTGGTGTTTAACTTCATTCAGTTCCCATACACCAATGCGTTTATCAAAGTCGTGAAGAACCAGCCGCCAGAGCCCAACGCGACTCACCCGCCGACATGCCCCAGTGATTTTCTCACCGGGACATCCCAACAACCGTGATGCGTATTTCTCATTGTCATTTCGAGCAACGATCAAACCATGTATGAACTCGCACTGATGAATCTCGGTTTTTTTGAAATACTGATCCTGGCAGCGATCGGCTTGTTTTTCGTTTGGCCCTGCTGGCGCATCACCGCCAAGGCTGGTTTGCCCGGCGCGTTGTCATTGATCGTTCTGCTCCCCGGCGGTTTTCTGATTCTGCTGTTTATCTGGGCCTTCAAAGATTGGCCAGGGCAGCAAAGCAAATGAGCAACACGCTTGCTCAACTGATTCACCCCAACACATATTGCATCGTTGGCAATTGCTTATCCAGTGTTGCACGGATGTAGCTGCATAGCAGGCGGTTTGCACGGTCAATGCCATCAAGTGAAAAGGGTTTGAAGTCTGCCAAATCGCGTAACAGCGTGATGGTCTGTTTGCGGACGCCCCATGTGCTGGCGGATGAGGCGTTACACAAACCACCAGCCAGTGCATCGAATTGATAGGTTGGCTGATCGGTCAGCGGTTGGCCGGTATGGACATCGTGATCCAGTTGGGGACGATAGCCGACGTCGGTGAGTAATAGCCATTGGAGTTTAAGCAAGGCAGCATCAAGTTGCTCAGTGTCTTTAACCGTATTGAAAAACGCAAAGAGTGCATCAAACGAAGCAGGATGTGGATCGTGATCAGCAATGAGGTTGGCTGCAAGGTCGACCGCGTACATGCCAAGCTGCCAGGTGCGCAGATGTTTGCGGGCATGCCACCAGGGTTGTTGCAGATCCCATTCGGTGATGTTGAGCAGGTCCGTGGTGGGCTTGTGGTTTGCAACGAGTTCCCCGCCGGTCATCAGCTCAATACCACCGGAGAAGCGGGCGATACTGCTGGGCGCAAAGCGTTTGGAGCCCTTGGCTAGGCCGCTGACTTTGCCATGCTCGCGGGTGAGTAATTGGACAATCTGACTGGTTTCCGACCAGTCGAGTAACCGCAGACAGATGGCTTGATCCTTGATGCGTGGCATTGGGGATACATGATAGCTTGATCGCTGCGATTTTACCGATGCGATCATTGAAAAGCTTTTGTGTGAGCAAACATTGTTGTCTTCACCACAGAGACATAGAGCCTGAAAAAGACAGTGCCTCACGCTCGCTTCGCTAAAGACGCAGAGGCGCAAAGATTCAAAGCAAAATGTCATTGTTCACTGCGACTTGGTTTCCCGGATATCGATACGATCCGGTCAGAGCAAAGCTCTGTTTATTACGTTGTCTCACCCTGCACGGCGGATGGCGTTGAGGTCCACAGCCATGGACGCGCCTTTTTCCAACAGGGCGGTGGCATCCATCACGTTCATGTCTCGGGCGAAGTACCAGCCTTGTGCTGCGTCACAGTCCAAAGCCTGTAGCTGAGCCAGTTGGTCTTCGGTTTCCAGGCCTTCTGCAACGACCTGCACGTTCATGTTCTGAGCCAAGGTGAGAATTGCAAAGACGACTGCGGAGTAGTCGCGCTGGATGGACATGTTGTTGATAAACGCGCGGTCGATTTTCAATACGTCAATCGGGAAACGATTGAGGCAATGCAATGAGGAGTGGCCGGTGCCAAAGTCATCCATGCAGATGGGTATATTCAGTTGACGCAGTTGATGCAACGTCGGTGCGATGAGGTCGGGCGCATCCATGATGACCGATTCGGTGACTTCGATTTTCACCGTGCCTGCGATGGGCTTTTCTTCCTTGAGCAGGTGCGCGACCCAGTTGACCAGGTCCGGTTCAATGACCTGTCGTTTGGACAGGTTGATATTCATGGTCAGCGGGAGATTGAATTGCTTCTGCCAGGCGACGAGTTGTTTGACGGCCATGGTGAAGATTTGTTTACCTAACGGCACGATCAGACCTGTTTCTTCAGCAATGGGGATGAACCGGGCGGGAGAGATGAATCCAAGTCGCGCGTGATGCCAACGCACCAGCGCTTCAAACCCGAGTATCCGGCCATCCCGCAAGTCGACGATTGGCTGATAGTGCATCGTTGCAGAGTGATCTTCGACCGCGATGCGCAGTTCCTCTTCGAGCATTAGTCGATCCATGTACGCTTCGTGGACGGATTGATCGAAGCAGACACATTGATCCTTGCCATCACTTTTGGCGCGGTACATTGCAGCGTCTGCATCCCGTAGAACGTCCAGCGGGTCATCGTAATCAAACTCACCAAACGTCACGCCGATGCTCGTTGTCGTGTGACATTCACGGCCTGAAAGGTTGTAGGGTTTACGAATCTCAGCAAGCATCTGTGCAGCGATTTCCATGATCCGTTGATGATCACCTGCATACTGCACCAGCAGGACAAATTCATCGCCACCAATGCGGCCGGGCGTCATCGTGCAATCACGATGCGTGCTTTGCATCATGCGTTCAATGACGATGGTGATGCGGTTGGCGATTTCCTTGAGTAGTGCATCACCGATTTTATGTCCCAGTGAATCGTTGATGATCTTGAACCGATCCAGGTCCATGAACATCACCGCGTATTTATGTTTAGTTGCCTGATAATCGGTGATCGCTTTGATGAGGCAACTTTCAATGCGCGTGCGATTGGCTAAGCCCGTGAGGTTGTCATGTGTTGCTGCATGACGCAATTCATTGGTGCGGTCTTCGACGAGTTTTTCCAGCGTGCGCACCATGTTGTTGGCTTGATGCGTGACGGACCATTTCTCGGTTAACGCCAAAGCAAGCTGCGCCACTTCCGCAGGGTCGAACGGCTTTTTGAGAATGAGCATGCGATCACTCATCCCAAGGCGTTCGATGATCTGTTCCCATGAATAGTCGGAATACGCAGTGCAAATCACAACCTGAAGATTGGGGTCTTTCTCCCACAGTCGACTGATGGTCTGTACACCATCCCAGCCGGGGGGCATCCGCATGTCCACAAAGGCAACGGCATAAGGTTGACCTTCATCCACAGCAGCAATCACCTTGGATAAACCATCACGGCCCTGCATGGCAGAGTCCACCTGATACGTGATGTTGGGACGATTGTTCGCTTCGGACTCACCAAAGAGTTCAGCTTCTTCGGCTGCAAGGTCCATGTCGTCGGGATCACCTTGGAGCGCTTTACAGAAGTCCTGGTGAATGGATTCGGTGTCATCGATGATGAGAATGCGTCGGTTGATTTTGCGGTCACACTGGATCATGCTGCAAGCTCCCGGCTCTGCGACGCGGTTTGACCTAAAGGTAAAGTCAATTCAAACGTCGCCCCCTGTCCCAATCCTGAACTTTTGACCGTGAGTGAACCTTTCATCATGGCAGCATTATTGGCTGAGTTATGCAGGCCAAACCCGTGACCTTGCTTGTCAGTGGTAAAGCCGCGGGTGAAGATTTTGTCCAGGTCGTCGTTGGCAATGCCCGTGCCGTTGTCGGTGACGGTGATGTTTGCCATCGCTTTGTTGTTTTCGTTTTCGGTCATGAAACTGCGGATGGTGATCTTGCGGTCGTTGACGGGATTGGCGCCCATGGCCTTCTTGGCATTGGAGATGAGATTCACCAGAATCTGGAGCACCATATGCCGATCCGCCTGAATGGTTGGGAGGTTGCAGAAGTCGCGCTCAATGCGAACACCATGCCGATCCAGCGAGTTGCGGTTCATGGCAATGGCATCTTCGACGAGATCCTCAAGCTGTAGTTTCTCGTTGGTGACGGTGACCTTCGCATGCGACTGCTGGGCGGAGACGATGTGCTTGATGTGTTCGACACTGCGGACCAGCGAATCGAGCTCGTCAGCGATGGCTTGATGTTCGGTGGTCAAGGCTTCGTAGAGTTTGCCCATATAGCCCGGGATTTTAAGGCCTTTTTCGTCAGTTGAGAAAAAGGTGCCAAGGTTGTCGCGGTGCTGATCAATCAAGTCCAGCGTCTTACCGAGATTGGGCAAGCGCGATTGCTGAAGCTTGTTGTTGATGGTGTTTGCTGAGACGTTGACCGAGTTAAGCACGTTGCCGACGTTGTGCAGCACACCGGTTGCGATCTCTGCCATGCCCGATTGGCGACTGAGCGCGACAAGTCGGTGATGCAGGCGTTCGCGTTCACTCTCGGCCTGGCGTCGGGCTTCCTGTTGACGTTTGAGATCAACCAATGCTGAAGACAATGAGCGGCATTGTTCGTTGAGTAGCGGGAACAGATCAAGCAGGTAATAGGTTTGATCGTCTTCCACAGCAATGATCGGCTCGTAGCGACATTCCACCGGCCGCTGCAGCGCGAGATTCACCGCGTCGGAGACAGGTGTGTTGCCCGGGAACTCCATCGGTTCGTAGGGCCAAACTTCCATGAGCGTATCCACGGGTTTACTGAGGAATAACTCACGACAGTAAGGCCTTGCGAGAATGCGTTCGGTCCCGACGCGCGAGAGGACCATGTGTCGTCGCAGTCCATCGAGCACGATCACGCCGGTGACGGAGAGGTCGTTGTCGAAGGTTTTGACGATTTGTGCTAACGGCGTCTTGTGATCTTCACGGTAGAAGCAGGCAGCATGTGCCTTCATCTCCATGAGCGTGGTCACATGCTGCAGGGCTTGGGAAGCCTGGTTGTCCGAACTTGTTTGCGTCGACATTGTGCACCTGTTTTTAAAACAACTCGGGTTGGTGCGACCCTGTGCGCCGGCGGTTACGTCACACTGATCGCGGTAAACACTTGGAGCAACAAAACTCCAGCGAACCTGTGAGGTTGACCTTCCCCTTTGCCAACTATGTCGGAACTATCCGATACGAAAGTAAGTGGTGAGGAATGTTTGACGACTTTCTAACCGTATCTGAACAATGCGAGCATCTACCGGGTTTGCGGGGGGTAGAACACGTGATTCGAGTCTGTCGAAAAACACCCAAAGGATTCAGACCTGTGGGGCCATGCGGCGTGGATGGCTTGGTATTCCTATAAAAGTCGCGTCAGTCTTGTGTTGTGAATAAGACGTTAGCGCATTGACTGGAATTTTTCGCGTGATAGGATCGTTATATGAACACGGAACCTTAGACAGGCGTAACGGTTACGTTTGTCTGATGACCGGGCAAGAGAGATTTCTCAACCAACAGGTTCCGAGAGCATACAAGGAGTTTCAATATGAAACGTATTTTCACAATGAGTTTGATGACCCTGATGGCCGTCGCTTTGGTTGCCTGCGAAACGGCCCCGACGACCCAATCGGGCAAGAGTGAGCTTGAAGCCAAAGCCAGTGCCACCGTTTCCCGCTTCCAGGCAACGGACCCCTCCATGTCCAAGCACTTCTTCTCCACCGCCAAGGCTTATGCGGTCTTCCCCACCGTGGGTAAAGGCGCTGTGGGTGTCGGTGGTGCCTATGGCAAGGGTGTGCTTTACCAGGGCGGCGTCGTGGTCGGTTTCTGTGACCTGTCACAGGGTTCGATCGGCTTCCAGCTGGGTGGCCAGGCTTACAGCGAAATCATCTTCTTTGAAGACGAACTGGCTTTGCAGAACTTCAAGTCCGGTAGCCTCGAGTTTGCTGCACAGGCCTCAGCCGTTGCTGCAGCTTCCGACGCATCCGCCAATGCCGATTATGATCACGGTGTTGCTGTTTTCACCCTCGCGGGTAAAGGCCTGATGTACGAAGCCTCCATCGGTGGTCAGAAGTTCAGCTATCAGCCCAAGTATTAATCCCAATAACAACAATCGGACCCTGATCTGATTGGAAGTTGGCACAAACAACAAACCCTGCGTTCGTGTGACGCAGGGTTTTTTTATGCGCCAGACCATTGCATGACACGGACAAGCATAAGGTGAGATCCACCATGAGCCGCCGACCCCCTAAAACGGTGTTGTTGGAAAACTTCATAAAAAAAACAAACCAAAA
>JBICHS010000674.1:0-2582 GCA_043101135.1 Phycisphaeraceae bacterium JB051 | reverse complement strand
TGAGATAGATGCGTGAGTCGGTTCCCTTCCACCAACCCCAACCGCCATCACCGTTCTGCATCGAGAGAATGCGGTTGAGTCCCGCATCGATGAGTTTGTCCATTTGCTGGTCATCGAAGATCGGACTGTCATTCCAGGGATGTTGATACGGTTTGCCATCGACTTGTTTGGCTGGGAAGTTCTTCTTGATATCCGCAAGCGTCAGCCCCATGTCCTGTAGGGTTTTTCGCACTTGGACTGCCGGGACGAATCGACTGATGGTCTGCTCGGTGCAGCCGTAGGGATAGTCGAGCAAGTAAGGCAACGCATCAAGCATCGTGCCGATGAGGGTCGGCGAGAAGCTGACGTACAGTTCGGTTTGCTTGGGATCAATTTGATCGGGCAGGTTCAATTCGACGTTGATGGTTTGATCATCGACACCACTAGCAATGACAGCGGTCTGGGCTTGCTGTTGCAGTGAACCGTGAATGATTACAGGGATCGTCATCGCCATCGCGTCGGAGGCATCTTTGCCTTTGGCAGAGACTGCGATGCGTGCCATCCCTTCGTTGGTGGCTTTGACCCACCAGTTCACTGTAACTTCTCCACCCGCAGGAATGGTTTGTACATGTGTGGCGGGTACAATTGCTTTGCGTCCATTGCCAAAGTCGATGTCGCCCCCTTTAAACTGACTTTCCATTGGCAGCAATAAATGCATGGGAATGTCTAAATCTATTTCAACTGTCGTGTCATGATCCAGATAGTTATGCACGTTGGCAGTGATCACCACTTCATCACGTTGGACGAAAAAACGTGGTGTTTGCAGTCTCACCAGCAGGTTCTTGGTGGCGGTCGCCTGGGTTTCACCCTGGCCGACCTGCGGGGTTTTACTCATGGCCCATGAGTCGATCTGCCATGTCGTGAGATTGTCGGGCACGGTGAAGCTTGCGGTCGCTTTGCCGTTGTCATCGGTGGTGATGGCATCAACCCACAACGCGGTGTCCGCAAAATTTTCACGGGTACTCACCGGTTGCTCAGCCTGACTTTCCGTTTGCACTGTTGCAACATCACCAGCGACTTTGAGTTCGGATTTGGCCATGACACTTGAGTCGGCTGCAGCGGCTTCCATCATCGGCATCGCAGCCGGTGCCGGTGCACTAACCACACCATCCGCGAAGTTCGCAATCCCACCGGAGGCTCGAACGCCACGTCGCTGGAGCGCCCCCAGTTCCAGGATTTCGTCGCCGCTGGTTATACGCCAGTCATCGACCTGCGGGCCCCATTGGCCATCCCAATCTTCAGGCGTTGCATAGCGATACGTCGATGGGTCGGTGATGTTACCAGCGTGTGTGAACTGCTTGCCAAGATTGGTTTGGCTGTTGAGGTTGTGGTGGTTCTGCTGGCCGTGATAGTAGCTGCCCATATTGCCCGAGGTTCGGCCGGCAATGTAAAGCAGGGACTGATCAAACGCGCTGAGCACCACCTGCGTCTGCGCCGGCTTACCGGTCATGTCCTTGGCAATGATGTTGACCGTTGCTGTTTCGCCGGGCTGATACGTTGGCTTGTCCGTTTGGACGGTGATATCAAGCATGCTGTTGGCAGGGGGGACGCAGATCTGCGCCAACTGCTGATGGAGCTTGGCATCGCTGACTGTTACTGCTTCGATGAAGAAGTTGGGGCGGTGTTTGTTTTCAACAGGTACGTCAATGACCGTGGATTTACCTTTCACGTGAATGAGTTTCCAATTCTTCAGAACACCGTTTTGCGCATCGGTACTCAGCAGAACATAGCTGTTGGCTTGCTTGGTGTTGATCATGACATGGGCGGTTTGCCCGGGTTCATACGTGCGTTTGTCGGTGATCAGTTCCAGGTCGTTAAAGCGGTGAAGCTTGCCATCAAATTGATTGCCGACCACCCAGACCAGGCCAAAACCTTCGACGGTGCTACCCCAGCTATCCGGTGAGGTGAAGTGGAATTTGAGTTGGCCAGTGTTTTCGTAGCGATAGCTGATCGTTGCCATGCCCGATGCGTCGGTTTCAAGGGGTTGGCGGTCCAGTTCGACTTCATTAATGGTGGTGTTTTGCGCCCCGGTCCACTGGACTTTGGAGATGACCAGTTGTCCTTTGGTCTGCACCGGAGAGCCGTCAGGATTGCGGCAGATGATTTTGATTTCCATCTGATCACCACTGCGGTAATACCCACGTGTCGGCTGGAGCGTGGTGAAGTAAGCTTGGCGGGTTGCAAGGACATTGCCTTTGCCGGTGATCACGCGCCGTGATGCGTCACGAACTTGGGCTTCGACGATGTATTGATGGTCCTGATCGCCATGTTGTTTAAGCGCATCAGCCGAGTCGATGGTGATGGTGAGCTTGCCTTGTTCATCAAGCTTGCCTTCGCCTTGCATGACCAGTTCGCGGACGGATGCGGGTTGCCACCAAGGGTAGTAACCGTACCACCAGTCCGGTGCGATGACACAACCGCGCCCCCACCAGCCAAACCACGGCGATTCATACCAACTCAGGCCATAGCCTTGACCGTAAAGCCAATCCCATGGGCCGGGGAGAAATTGCTTGTGTGCGTAGGTTTGGCGATAGACGTTGTAG
>JBICHS010000673.1:0-3046 GCA_043101135.1 Phycisphaeraceae bacterium JB051 | reverse complement strand
CATGGCAGCGATCCCTGCCCCGATGCAGGCACCGATGAGTGTGCCGAACAGTGGGACGGGAATGAAGCCGGTCCCGAGGATGGCCCCTGCGATCCCGCCGATGATGCCCATGACGATGCTGCGTTTACTGGACTTGGCATGTTTGGACGTGACCACGCCTGCGAAGGTCTCCACGATCTCCCCGACGATGGCTAATCCCAACAGCGCAGCGAGGGTCCAAAAGCTGATCGCCTGTTCATCCCAGTACCACCAGGCCCACGTCCCGGTGACCAAAAGCATCAGCCAGGTGCCCGGGAGCTGGAGCAGAACCATGAAAACCCCAGCCAGATTCAGAAAAATGACCAAAATCAGGGCCAGAATTACCAGAATTGAGTGCATTGCAGCCATCATGTCGGTTATACTACTCCAACCTGCCTGACAATGTCACAATGCCCTGTGTTAACGCATTTTCGAGATTGCGACCAAGGCATTGCATGAAGATAAACCGCAAAAAACCCCTGCCTGGGCTTTGAGCTTCTAAACTCGATTGACTCAATCGCTTAGGGCAGATACATTGCACCACAATATTCTTATTGTTTTTTCGATTTTTCCTCTCCAGGAGGCACTTGATGAGTAGCACGCTGCGCGTTGCGTTGGGGATGATCTTTTTAAGTCTGTGCACGGTATTCACACCTTTGGCCAAGGCGCAGTCTTCTGGAATTCTCGGTCAATGGGAAGATTTTAACCACTACGTTTTAATCGCTCGCCCTGACCTTGCAGAGGACCTTGGCAAGCAATTGCTCAAAGCCAACTCAGACAAGCTGCTTGATGCTGTCGAGCAAAGCACCTATCAGGATTTTGAAAAGACACTCTTCCGTGCTCAGAAAAATCAGGAACTCAAGGACACCGCTGGCAAGCTTGAAGAAAAGCTTCAGCGTGCGTTGATCCAACGCAGCCGTGATCCCAAGCGTATTGCTGCTGACATCCAGAAGCTTGGCGAAGGCATGCGTGCCCAGGTCAACGCGGTGGAACGTCTGCGTGCTGCTGGTCAGTTCGCTGCCCCGCAGTTGCTTGCCACGCTTCGTGATGAAAGTAAAGCCCGTCTTCACCCGCACGTGATTGGTGCGATGGTCGGCATTGGTCGCCCGATGGTTTACCCGCTGTCAATCGCCCTTGCCAATCTCGAACCGATCCAGCAGGGTCAGATCGCCCGCGTGCTTTCGGAAATTGGTTATCCCCGCAGCCTGCCTTACATCAAGCAGGTGATCGAAGACCAGAAGACCGACGCAGCGACACGTGAAATGTGTCAGGCTGCCTACGCTCACCTGGCCTCCCGTGCCGGCGTGACCGAAGGTGTCAACGCTGCTGAATTGTACATGACCCTTGCCCAGAACCACTATAACGCTGCGGTCAACCGTGACGTGCTTCCTGGTTACCTGCCCACCGACGAAGCAGGCATCATCTGGACGTTTGACCGTCGTGCGGGTCTGCTTCCCATCTCCGTGCCTGGCCCGGTGTTTGGTTACATCCTGTCCATGCGTGCAAGCCAGCGTGCTCTGAGCCTCAATGAACATCTGTCACCTGCACTCTCCCTGTGGCTCATGGCAAACCTCTCCCGCGAAAACTTCATGCCCGACAAGGCAAGCGACAAAAGCTATCCCAAGGACTGGCATCCGGCGGACTACTACCTGAAGGTGGCTGGTCCCCTGCGTCAGCATGATGTGCTTTACCGCGCCTTGCAGGACCGTGATTACGTGTTGGCCCTCGATGCCATCGCCGCCCTGCGTCTAACCGCTGGCACCGATGCCCTGGTCAACCGTCAAGGCACCATTCAGCCGCTGATCACAGCCCTGAGTTATCCCGACCGTCGTGTGCGTTTCAACGCTGCATTGACCATGGCCAATGCGCGTCCCAACGCCCCGTACAACGGCAGCTACCGCATCGTGCCGGTGCTTTGTGAAGCGGTTCGTCAGTCTGAAACACGCACCGCCGTCGTGCTCAGCCCCGATCTGGATCGTGCCAACCAATTGGCGGGGATTCTGCGTGATCAGTTGAAATTTGAAGTCGCTGCAGGTCAGACCATCGAAGATGTCACCGACGCCATCGCTGCAGGCCCCGGCGTGGACTTGATCGTCACTTCCGCGGACTCCACGGTGACCATGGATCTGCACCATGCCCGTAGCAGCAACTACAAACTCGTGGCTGCCCCGATGATCGCCCTGGCGGACAACAATGCCATCCTCGCCCAGATGAATCAGGTCTTCGAAGGCAACATGACGGTTTACCCCGTCCTGGCAACACAGAGTGCCGACGCCCTCAAGCCTGCCATCGACAGCGCCATCAAGCAGTTTGCCGGCCAACCCATTGGTAAGGACGAAGCCCTTGCCTTTGCGATGGACGCTTTGAACATGCTCTGGGAAATCACCATCGGTCACGGCCAGGTTTACCAGGCCACCGAAGCCCAGCCGACACTCATCGAAGCGTTGGGAGACAATCGCCACCGCGTGGTGATGCGTTCTGCTGAGATTCTCGCCCTGTTCAACGAAATCAACGCTCAGCAGGCCATCTGCAATGCCGCGATGAACGCTAAGCTTCCGGGCAAGGTTCGCATCTCCCTGATCGACAGCCTTGCTTTGTCTGCAACCCATCATGGCAACCTGCTCACCGATACGCAGATCGCCAAGCTGCTCAAGATCGTCAACACCGCCAAGGGTGATATGGCCCAAGCCGCCGCCCGTGCCCATGGTGCACTGACACTTCCCGCTTCGCATGTCGTGGAGATGATCACCAAGTAAAACACGCGGTGACGCCATACAGCTTTGCCCATAACGTTCGGTGAATGCGCAAAAGGTTGATATGACCGAAGCATCACATACCGATTCTCGATGCTCACATTGCCATTGCTCGATGTGCAATGCTGTTGGGCGACTGCTCGTTGCCTTTGCGGTCGCCGTGCTGCTTCTGGGTATTGTGTATTACGTGGTGTATCAATCAACGCGTCCGACTGCGACGCCTGCTGCGGTGGCCAATCTTGCCAAAGGTATGACCGAGATCGGAAGAGCGTCGT
>JBICHS010000672.1:0-6789 GCA_043101135.1 Phycisphaeraceae bacterium JB051 | reverse complement strand
AGCATAGGAGGTGATGCGCAACATCCACTGCTTAAGCGGGCGTTTGAAGACCGGGTGATTGCCACGCTCGGATTTACCTTCGTTGGTCACTTCTTCGTTAGCAAGCACCGTCCCCAAAGCAGGACACCAGTTGACGGGGACTTCTTCGAGGAACGCAAGACGGTTGTAGTCGATGAACTCACGACGTTGGTCATCATCAAGTTCATGCCACTTGATCGCACCGACCGGATCGCCTTCCAGACCTGCAAGGCCCTGGGCTTCAGCGAGTTTGAGTTCGCCGTTGGCATCAACGTAGGCTTCCTCGTTTTCGAGCATCGCAACCAGTTCACCAATCGGCCGCGCTTTTTGCTGGGTGGGGTCAAACCAACTGTTAAAAAGCTGCAGGAAGATCCACTGCGTCCACTTGTAGTAAGCCACATCCGTGGTCGACACGCAGCGATCCCAGTCATAGCTCAAACCAAGCTGCTTGAGCTGGCGGACCATGTTGGCAATGTTCTGTTCCGTGGTCACGCGTGGGTGTACGCCATGCTCAACCGCGAACTGCTCAGCAGGCAAGCCAAATGCATCAAAGCCCATCGGGTGCAGCACGTTATAGCCCTGCATGCGCTTGTAGCGGCTGACAATATCGGTAGCAATGTAGCCCAGCGGGTGACCCACATGAAGCCCCACGCCCGAGGGGTAGGGGAACATGTCCAGGACGTAATACTTGGGCTGATCAGGGTTAAAGCCATCATCACCGGGGTTGAGCGCTTTGAAAGTCTTGTTGGCTTCCCAGTAACTCTGCCACTGCGGTTCAATCGTCTGCGGTTTGTATTGCATATCGTTTTTCTGTCTCGTGCGTCAAAAATCAAGTTTGCGAAACTGATATTGTGATTGCCAACCGACAGTTAAGCAAGCGGGGGAGTGTTGTAAATTTTCGGGAAATCGTGAGATTTGTTTTTACCACGAAGGACACGAAGAGCACGAAGATCACGAAGTTCAAATCAAACTTGTCTTTTCTTCGTGTCCTTCGTGCTCTTCGTGTCTTCGTGGTTAATCAATTATGGTGATATTGCATGAAGCTGTTGAGTGGTTGTGGATAAGCTGATATTTGCGAAAAATCCTCTGAATTTCTGATCTCAAATCGTGTATCCTGTGCGTTCCATGAGTGAGAAAAAACGCTACAAAAAAGACGATCAGAAGCCGGAAATTGACCTGTCGAAGGTGTTTGACAAGTTGCCCCCCAATGCCTACGAAGCCGAATGCGCTTTGCTGGGTTCGATGATTCTCGACTCCCAGGTCATTGGCGATGTCGTGCAGATCGTCTCCGGCGAGAAGGATTTCTACAAGGGTTCGCATGGCGTGATCTACAAAACGCTGGTGGACACCTACGATAAAGCCGAACCGGTCGACCTGGTGCACCTCAAGCAAAAGCTCGATGACCAGAACCAGCTCGATGGCATTGGTGGCGTGGAGTACCTCGTCGAACTCGTCGAAGCCGTGCCCTCCGCACTCAGCGCCCCGTACTATGCCAAGATGGTTGCAGACAAGGCCGTCCTCCGCGGGCTCATCGGTTCAGCAACCGACATTCTGCATAAGGCGTATCACACCGCCGAACCCGTCGACAATCAGGTCGACATTGCCGAACAGGCCATCTTCAATCTCCGACAAAACGGCAACTCCAACGAAGCAACCCTGCTCAAGCTCCTGCTCGAAGAAGCCCTCGATCGCATCGACACCCACGACGGCCGCTCCATCACCGGCGTGGAAACGGGCTATTACGAATTTGACGAAATGACCAGTGGCCTGCAGCCGGGGGAAATGATCATCCTCGCAGCACGTCCGTCCATGGGTAAGACCGCGCTGGCTTTGAACATTGCTGAAAACATCGCAGTTGAAAACAAGGAAGCCGTCGCGGTGTTCAGTTTGGAAATGGGTAAAGCCCAACTCGCTGAACGTCTGATGTCTTCACACTCCGGTGTGGACTCACAGAAAATCCGTAAACGCATGCTTGGTGGCGATGACTTCATGCGTCTGCAGGACTCCTGCTCCAAGCTCTCCGAAGCACCGCTGTACATTGATGACACCCCGGGCCTGTCGATTCTCGCATTACGTGCAAAAGCTCGTCGACTCGCTGCCCGCTATGGCATCAAGGCGATCATGATCGACTATTTGCAGCTCATGTCCGACCCCGGCTCGGAATCCCGTCAGCAGGAAGTGTCCAACATTTCACGTAACGTCAAGGGTCTGGCCCGTGACCTCAACGTCCCCGTGGTCTGTTTGAGTCAGCTAAACCGTGGTGCTGAAAACCGTGAAGGCCACCGCCCGCGTATGGCTGACCTGCGTGAATCAGGCAGTATCGAACAGGACGCTGACGTCATCATGATGCTCCACCGCGAGGAGTATTACCACAACGGCGATGAAGAATGGAAACAAGCGCACCCCGAACTCATCGGCACCGCAGAAATCATCATCGCCAAACAACGTAACGGCCCGACCGGTTCCGTGCATCTGCAATTCCACGGTGCAACGACGCGCTTCAACAACCTCTCCCATGCCGCATCACCGGGCGGTGGGGTGTCCGCGTTTTAAACTTGATACGGGGGATCATAATGAATGCTGTTGATTGTCTTCGAGAGTTTCACGAAGCGATGTATCAATGGGGACTGGCGGCTATTGCCTGGAGCAAAATGCGAGGCAATGAAAAACAGGTTGACGATTGGCCGGACTTCGAGGCGTTGGAAAATATGCTAGCCGACCAAGAGGAGCAAGGCATTCCATTCATAATTAAGTTTGAAGAAGTTTACGAAGATGTCGATGATGGTGTGGATTGGGATGCCTATTACAAACGAAGAACGCAATTGTCCGCAGCATTGAAAGCGATCTTTGCGAAATATGTCTACGACGGATTGAACGCAGTAGCAGTCGATGGGGATGGTTTCTGCTTTCAACCCACTGAACCGAAATTTAATTGGTCAGTGATGACAGTTGTCTCTACGCGCAACACCAAGACTGGACAAACCATCATTTTGCATGACAGTCGCAAGACAATCATGCCCGTGCTTAAGTACAGGATGATCAATCAGGACGGGCAATGGAACCTGCATCAGGACTTTCAATATCAGCATAAAATTGGTGATGATTCAAAAGATTGGATGAGAAGTAAGATTCTTCCTTGAAGTATTAGCGAAGCCGCTCTCCGCCTGCGGTTCTTAGTAGAACAAAATTTGTTAGTTGACGAATCGCGATCACATTCCGTCATTCCCGCGCAGGCGGGAATCCAGTGGCATTCTGATGACGCTTGCAGTTCTCACTGGACTCCCGCCTTCGCGGGAGTGACGAGAAGTTGAGATGTTTTGTGAATAGACGAGAACGCTTGGTGTTTCTGACTGCGTCCTGATCATGCCGGTTATCATAGCCACATGTTCACGAAAGAACCTTGTGTCTACATTCTGGCAAGCAAGCCCAATGGCACGTTGTGCATTGGTGTCACCAGCGATTTGGTTCAACGTGTTTGGCAACATAAACAGCATCTTGTCGATGGCTTTTCCAAAGAGCACGATGTTCATCTTCTGGTTTACTTTGAGATGCATGCCACGATGGATTCGGCGATTCAACGTGAGAAGCAATTAAAGAAATGGAACCGTCAGTGGAAGATCAATTTGATCGAAAAAGATAATCCACACTGGCATGACCTATATGAGCAAATCTGTTGAAGATGCGTAGACGCTAGTGTGTGAACATAGATGATTTTCAGTTATCCGTCATTCCCGCGCAGGCGGGAATCCAGTGGCATTCTGTTGACGCTTGCAGTTGTCACTGGACTCCCGCCTTCGCGGGAGTGACGAGAAGTTGTTCATCAAATATCAAATGTCCCAGTGTTTTGCGTTGCTTTGGGATCAGTCTTCAACAGCAAAAAAGTCCGGTCGTCCGCGCGTGGGGCGTTGCCTTCGTATTCATCTAACTGGCGGGTGAGTTTGTTTTGCAGTTCAAACGTTGGCATGTCAGCGTGATCGGTGTAGACGTTCACGAGCATGTCCAAAACGCCGGCGATGTGGAGCATTTTGTTTTCGTCGTTGATCGATTCGGTCAAGCCATCGGTGTAGAGACAGAGTAACTCGGCTGGCTCAAGCTTGACGGTTTCACTTTCAAACTCGGTGGCAATGAAGCCCAGTGGCGGATGCTTGCCAATGGAGAGTTTGCGCACCTGACCATCAGGGCAGATGAGCATGGCGGGGGGATGGCCGGCATTGACCGACTCAAGCTCGCGCGTTGCAGGATCGAAAATCATCATGTTGGCTGTGACGAACGATTCGCCCGGCAAGGTCTTCATCAAATACTTGTTAAACCGCGTCATCAAATCGGTGAGTGGTAATGCAAGATCGACTGCCGTGTGAAAGAGCGCGTGCAACGATGCGGTGACGATGGCGGCCTGCATGCCTTTGCCACAGACATCGCAGATGGTGAGGTAGATTTTGCCATTGTCGGCTTGTCGGACATCCACGTAATCCCCGCCGACGTATTTGCAGGGCTCAAAGCCGATGGCAATGTCGGCCTGATCGAGCTGGATTTTCAGGGGGATCAGCGCGTTTTGAATGTTGGATGCCTGACGCAGTTCCTTTTCGATCGCAGCTTGTTCTTCAGCTTGTTTGCGTGCAGCCCAGGCGGTGTTGGTTTGTTTGTATTGCTCGACCGCGAGGGTTGCCAATGCTAACCAGTCTGCCGTGCCGTACTCTGCGGGGAAGGTTGCGTAGAGCACTTGCATGGACGTGTCGGTGATGGTGATGGGGCATGCCAGGGCAGCGAGGGTTTGCTTTTCGTCTGCAAGGGATAACGCCATGACACTGGTGTCGGAGGAGCCGGTGTTGGTTGCGATGACAGGGGACTGATGTTCGAGCACGCCACGGAGCAAGGTCCGTGAGATGTAGGGCTCTTCGTCGCGGCGCCAGTTGTGTGCGTATTGCGGTTCGATCAGCGGGATGGGGGTTGCGTCCGGATCGTTGAGGTCCAGTTCGATGGTGACCGCTGCAATTCCGTGGTAGAGCTTGCTGATGAGGATGCGAGCGAGTTTGAGCAGGCGGTCTGCCGGGTCGGGCGTGGTGAGCAGGTCTTCAGCAAAGCGGATGAGGGTTTGCAGGTGGACCGCGTCAATGGGGGGCGCCTGCTGGGTGTCCAGTCGTGTGATCGGGCCGGTGGGTTTGTCACTGACGTTCAGGCCATGCATGGAGGTGCCTGCACGGGCGCTGCGTCGGGCGGGCATGTCACCCTGGACATGAAACTGCAGGATGAAGTGTTCGATCTGGACCGCGTCGTCGGGTGCGAGCATGTGGTCCTGCGTGATGCGGTTGCCGTTGACGAGGGTACCGTTGCGGGAGTTCAGATCCTTGATCCACCAATGGCCATGCGCGTCGGCATAGACTTCGGCATGTTGTCGGCTGACAGTTTGATCAGCCAGGGTGATATCGACATCAGGTGATCGACCGATGACCTGTTGGGAACCGACGAGTGGAACCTGCCGGGTGTCGACGCCCTGGGCTTTGATTTGAAAGTAACAGTTGGCAGCTTGGGTCATGCTGTCATTGTAGGGCAGGGGCAGGGGATTACGAGTGTTTTAATTTTGAATTGTGCTTGGCAGTGCCTGCGGTGTCGGATTTTGAATTTTTGATTTGAATGATCGCAAGCGATGATGGGAAGGTTGTATCTTGCGTTTGCCCAAGTGCGCGCGAAGAGATGATCGCGCTAAACCGTAAGCGGTTTGGCTGATGGAACATTGGGTATGACGGTTCCGTCATATTGATGGATCGATTGAAGCTTGATTGAAGGTGCGGTTTAGCCACCGACGAACTTGGGATCCAACGCGGCCTGTGAGGTCTTGTAGATCTTGAGGACTTTGTCCAGGCGGGTGAGTTTGAAGACTTCCATGAGATTCTTGTCGATGGAGCTTAAACGCAATTCGCCCTTGGCAGACTTGACGGCTTTGTTGACCGCCATGAGTGTGCCGAGCATGGCTGAGGAAATGTGCTTGACATTTTCAAAGCTGATGAGAATCTTGGGATGGCCGGCCTTCTCGATGACACCAAGCATTTGTTCCTTGATGCGTTCGATGACGATCTGGTCAAGGATGTTGGTTTCCATGAATTCGATGATGTGGACTTCACCGATACGTTGGACCATCAGTGCGCCGGAGTTCGTTTCAGCCATGATTACTGCCCTTGTGTCTTGCTGATACATATTTTTTTCAAACGGGGTATCTTGTTAATCGTCCCGTTTTTATCATGAATGTCAAGCATGGCCATTTACAACAGACCAAACCTCTATCCTTTCATCGTCGCGCAGTCGGTGTCGCTTGAGGCCCAACAGCAGCTGATGGGCCTTTTCTGGACATTGGCGTTGGCGGTGATTCTGTTATTTCTGTTTGTGGGGGTCATGATGGCTATGTTCCGGGTGATCCGGCGTCGAATGCATCTGAATGAACAAGATCAAAACCGACGTAGGGCTGATAACCCAGGCGGCCTGGCTACCCCCTTGGACCCCTGGGGCGAGTCCGGCAAGCGAATCGGGCAGGGGGGGGAGCTCGATTTGGGTGACCAAGACGAATCTGACCGCTCGGAGGATGCCGATGCATCAGATGATGGCAAAATATGACCCATTTTGTACCTTTGCGCCCCATCCCCGATTAGCTGATCTGAAGACAGGCTTGAATGCCCATTTTAAGGCCAATTTATCTGAATAGCGGTCGGGGGCGTTTTAGGGTGACGAGAGATTGGCTTGGTTGAGTGAGGGGGGGGTAACGCGGTTGATCAGACAATT
>JBICHS010000671.1:0-6507 GCA_043101135.1 Phycisphaeraceae bacterium JB051 | reverse complement strand
AGTTGAGCATCTTGATGAACTCAAGCCGTTGTGTTGGGGATTTTTACAGGCTCAGCCGTTTGTTTATCCCACAACAGGCAAGTGCACCGCGTTGATTCACAGCAATGATGAAGGCGTTTTTGACTTGGATGAAATTGCTTGCAGTGATTCTTCAATCAATCAACGCTACGTCCTGAAAACCCATGTTCATTGCCCTCGAGCTTGTGAAGGTTCGCTGCATTTGGATAACACGCGCCCCACACCTGTGACGGGGCAGTGGCCGATGGCGCTGGTCAACAATTTCTATGGGTACCGGCGTGCTGATGAAGACTTCACCAAACGCAAGCAACCCATCGCCATCTATGTCAACGGCAAGAAGCAGACACGTTGGGGACGCCACTGCCCTTTGCTAAACGGTATCCCCTGGCAGAAGGGTTGGAATGAACTAACCATCCTGCTGGACGCGCAAGCTGGACGAGCACATCGTTTCAAACTCACCGCATCAACGCATCACTGGAATACCCATTCCAAAACAGGTCTGACTGCTCATCCGGGCAAGCAGTTGCCTGCCAACATGCCTGATGTTGATGATGGCTTGGTGATCAAAACTTTTGCATATGAATTATGCGGTGAGGTTGATGGGCAATCTGTCTACATCAATCTCCCCCAGGGGCAGTCACCCGATCAGATGCAGATCAGAGCTTCGCAGATCCCGTGTCTGCTGACACATGACAATGAGCCTTGTGAGCATGTGGTTTTGCGCAATCTCTGTTTTGAACGTGCGACCGCGAACCCGAAATTTGCCATGCTTGATTTACTGCAACAGGCATCGCATTGGTCGATTGAAAACTGTCACTTCAAACACACCACCGGCGGATGCATCAATATCGAAAATGGATCACGACACTCGATCCAATCCTGTAGCTTTGATCATGTGGGATGTACGGCAATTCAAGCATGGGCCACGCAGCATCAGCGCGTTGAGGAATTGACGATCCGAGATTGTCAGTTCTCACGTTGCAATCAACGCGGCTTCGGATTGGGCTGGCATGGCGCCTGTGTCAAAATCTGCCGTGGATCGCATTGCCTCATTGAACAATGCGCGATGTCCGACAGTGATGCGCATGGCATCTGGCTGGATTGGGAATGCGAAACCAACGACATCACCCACAATCGCATGGATCATTGCACCTGCTCGGGTATTTTTCTTGAAGCATCCCGATGGAATAATCGCGTGACGCATAACCATATCAGTCACACGCAGGTCGGTCCCTTCGGGGGCAACGGTATCTACATGCATGACACTTCAGACAGCTACATTGCGCATAACATCCTTGAACACAATGTGGACTTCGGCCTGCGGATGGGTTTGGCAACCAATCGCAAGCTCGAATACGGCATTGCCATTCGTCGCTCGGGCAATGTCATTGTCCACAATGTGATGCGACACAATGGGCAGGCAGCGATGGATGTCCCACAGGAATTGCCGGGCAAAACAGGCAATCATTATGACCACAATGTCTATTTCCCCGCACGTTTTGTGTTGGTTGATCCACAGGACAAAGACAAGCTCTTCAATGCCCAGACGGGTAAGTCTCCTGAGATTCGACGGTACAAGGTGACGCGTTTAAGCGAGCTGCAGACCATGACCGGGCAGGATCAATCCAGCACGGACCAGTTGCCTGATGCGTGATGGTTTTACTGCTTTGCCAGTAGGTGCCGGATTCCTGTCAAAGCCTGGGCATTCAGTGAGCGTGTCTGTTGATAGGCGTCATCGGATTGACAAAGCAGCGGGGGGCTTAGTTCCATCATCAAATGCTGATTCAGCAAATCCATTGGCAGCAGTGTAAACCATTGCTGCCAATCAAATGTCCCCTGACCTACGGGTAGATGTTGATCCGAGAGACCGTTGTTGTCCGAAAGGTGTACGTGGACAATTCGTTTGCCGAACGTTTTGAGAATTTGCGTGAGATTGTGTTCCGGTCGGACGTGGTAGTGTCCGGTGTCAAAACACATGCCGATGTTCGGGCGATCCAGGTTGGCAAAGAGTTCTGCCAGGTACGCGAAGTTGTTGAACGGGACATTTTCGATGGCCAGTTTCGTCGGGCTGTCCCCCAGTGCATCGCTGATCGCCAGTGATAATTCGATGTCCCATGTCAGCGCCTGTTTCATGATGGGTGTGACATGCAGATGTTGGTGATAGACGGGATGGATCACCATGGCTTGTGAGCCCAGGGCGCTGGCAGCCTTGGCGTGACGGATGAGCATATCTTTGGCTTGGCTGGGATCGGTTTGCATGTCCGGGTAGTACGGGCCGTGGACACTGATGGGTTCGATGCCGACGTCCCGGATCATTTGCCCCAACTCCTGCCAATAGGATTCACTGAAAGTTTGCATCCAGGGCTCGAAATGTGCGATGCACAATTCCATATCGTCAAAGCCTTCCTGGGCCATTGCCGCAGCTTCTTTGAGGACAATCGCCTGCATCTGGTCACGTTCCAGATGATGGCTATGAGCATGGAGATTGGCCCCGACACCCAAATGGATCTTTTTTTGCTTCATCACGGTCTCTTTGAAAAGTAATCGTAAAGTCTGATTGGATAAGCCTTGCCTGGCATGAGTCTAGGGTCAGGATAACGCAATGTAAACATTGCACGTGCAATTTAACGTTATTTTAATGGATGTTAAAGAAAAATCTGGATAGAATAGCACGTGCAATTTAAATCATGCATTCAATTAAGCATTAGTCAGGAAGTTTCGCGTTATGGCAGTGACTCTCAAACAAATCGCCCAGTTGGCCGGTGTGTCGCATCAGGTGGTCAGCAAGGTTCTCAACGGCGGGGCCAATGGTGTAGGCGCCAGTGATGCCACGCGGATGCGTATTCAGAAGATCGCTCGCGAATTGGGGTATCGCCCTGATGCTGCCAGTCGGGCTTTGCGACGTGGCCGATTCCACAACATTGGCATTCTCATGGGTGATCAGGACATGCTGCATTTGCCACAGCCCACGCTCATGGCCATGAGTCGCGAGTTAGCCAAGTGGGATTACCTCAGTTCCTTGATTTGTACCAGCGGCTATGACGAGCAGGCCCTTGCGTCTAATCCGACACTCAAAGCCAAGATGGTTGATGTCTTGTTGGTGAGTTTTGCTTTCCCGCTTGGTGATGCCTTTACCAAGGCAATGGATCAGATGTCGATCCCGGTACTCTGGCTGAATCAGTGCGGGGAAACGGATTGTCTGAGTGTGGATGAAGAGGGTGCGACGGCACAGCTTGTAGAGCACTTTGCCTGCCTGGGGCATACGCGTGTGACCTTCCTGGCATTCAACATCGGATCGGATCAGGCGCCGCATGTTCAGGAACGTCTGCGTGGATTTGATCAGTCCTGTGAATCGCTGGGCATTGAAGCGTTGCATTACACACACCATTGTGTGCCACGTGACCAACGTCAGGACGCAGCTGCCAAGTGGCTTGAAAATCCAAGACGTAGTCAGGCTGTGATTGTCAATTCACTTTCGGCAGCACAGGCCTTGGCGCAGACGGCGATGCAGATGGGACTTCGGATTCCTGAAGATGTTGCGATTGCATCCTACGACGATGGCAATCATTACGATGCCAACATCCCTGCCATCACATCTGCAATTCGACCCACTGAGGCGTTTGGGATTCAAGCCGCACGCATGGCGTTGGCCAAGGCAGAAAAACCCCAGGTTGAGTTGCCCAGTCGTACGCTGGCGTTTGACTTGGTCATCGGTGGTTCAACGGACCCCAGCGGCGTGACAGCCGACGCGTAGAACAACTTTTCAATTCGGTCATACAAGGACGTGTGAGCCGTTTGGTCATGATGGATAAAGATTTCGTATTTTTAATTTTTGTAGCCAATTCATTACGGAGCCCTTCAGATGTTAGTACGCAAGGCCTTTACACTCATTGAACTGTTGGTGGTCATATCGATTATTTCGATACTGATTTCCCTGTTGCTCCCCGCGCTGGCCTCGGCAAGAGCCAATGCTCAGGCAATCAAATGCAGTGCCAATCTTCACGCGCTGGGACAGGCGACACAGATTTACACCAGTGATTTCCGCGAAGCCATCCCGCATCTTTATGATGAGGACGGTTCGCCCGTTTACGCACGTTGGACACTGCACGGGACATGGTTTGCACTGGTCGGCGGACATGCCTTTGGATGGAAAGTCAAAACCATCAGCATCGGACCTGCTGAAGTTGAGCTGGAAAATCCCAATGTCATCCACTGTCCTTCGCAGCTTAATACAACCAACTGGGATGTGAATCACTACGCACCGTCGCTACGCAATCCGAATCTGCGGACCACCGATGTGATTCAGCCTTCAAGCCGAGTTTTTCTACTTGACTCTGCTGTGGGGCAGTTGCCTGTCAACGACACGCTTTACTTTAGTCTTAGCGCGACCTATCAGGACGATTGGCAAATGCGTCATATCGGTGGTGCCAATTTCATGTTTCTTGATGGGCATGCATCACGCTGGTCCGAAGAGCATTTTCGTGATGTGAATAACAGTATTTTCAAATGGGAAGAATAAAGATATATCCATGAATCGATCCCTCCATCCATCCGTATCTTCCCCCAATACAGAAGGTTTGGCTTGTGAAAACAAGTCAGGCCTTTTGCGTATGATTGCCCTGGATTTTGACTTGACCATTTACGATCATGCCAAGCCTAAAGACACGCTGGGGCTTCAGAAAATCATGGCTCAACTGGCGGAACATGGCATTCGTATCGGCCTGGCTTCAGGGCGCGGCCCCATGGATCTGAAAAAAGTGCTTGATGAAATCGGTTGGAAATGGGCCCACCCGTTTCCAGCATTTGTCGTCGGCCATGAAGGGGAAATTTTTCAGCCCTGCGGGGAACACTGGCCCGGTGCCCGGGACTACAACATCAATCGCAGACAAACCGTCGAGCAAGCCAATCAATGGCTGGTTCCCTGTTTTGAAACCTTACTGATCTGGGCGAAGGCTGCTGGACTTGAACTGATGCATCCGATCAGCACATCTGCGGGAGGCGTGCATGTCGTGTTTCAGAATCCGGATATGGCAGAGGTGGCCCGTCGTAAATTGGTACAGATGCTTGAGGATCATTCAGAGATATCTGTTTTGCGCAATCACCACATCCTTCTTGCCATCCCCAGGGCAGCAAGCAAAGGCGCAGCCTTGCAACAGCTTCTTGCATTGGAAGGCCTCGCCCGTAACCAGTTGCTTTGCATCGGTGACAATCTCAACGATTGGTCGATGCTCTGTGAAGACCGTGGCTTTTGTATCGCCACCGTCGCCAATGCCGATCGGCAGATTCGTTCGCGCGTCGCCAAACAAGGCGGGTATATCTCAAGCGAGCGCATCAGCCACGGCGTGAAAGATATTTTCAATCACTATTTGCATCCCATTTTGCAGCAGTGATCCTGATAGGAGAGTTTGAATGTTCCCCATGCGTTTAGGTCTATCGCTGTTTTTTGTGATGCTGATGTTCAATCAAGTGAGTTTTGCACAGCTCATTTATCTACCTCAAAATCCCACGCAAGCCGAGACGTTTGCAGCAAGTGAACTTGCCCAAACCATTCGTCAGCTCATCGGTCAGGATTATGCGGTTGAACCTGAGTCGACGTCTTCAAGTCGTGGCCTGCAGATTCATGTCGGCCGGACTTCAGCCAACATGCCGTTCATGTCACAGTTTGACAAGACCATTACTTCGCAAGGTCCTGACAGTTACTTTGTGAAAGTGGATGCAGATCGTGTGCATCTGGTCGGCGGTTCGGATCGTGGGACATTGTATGCGGTCTATGCGTTTTTGGAGTCCCAGGGATGCAGATGGTACTCGCCCTGGGAGATGGATCAGATCATTCCCCGTCGCCAGGCGTTGGATTTATCGCCACGCCAGAAGCTTCATGTTCCCACGTTTGTCCAGCGTGACATCGGGCACGCAACACCTGAGGGTGTGACGCTTGAAGCCTTCATTGATTGGATGGCCAAGAATCGGCTTAACAACAATTTTGCGGCACGTGATTATCACCTGGTCAAAACCTATCCCGCCGGTTCACCGCTTCGTCAGGCTTGGCAACAACGCGGGGACCACCTTCGCTGGCAGTGGATCTGTCACAACTTTGCATGGTTTTTCAAGGACATCGACAAGACCTTCGCACAGCATCCAGAATATTTCAGCTTGTACAACAACCGTCGCATTGCACTGGGAACACCGGAACACAAAAGCTATGGCGGGGGAAATCTCTGCACCACCAATCCGGATGTCATTCAGATCGCGGCTGATTTTGCGATTGACTGGTTTGACAAAAATCCGACAGGGACCATCGTTCCCATGTGGCCAAGCGATGGCGCGATCAAGTGGTGTGAATGTGAAAACTGTATGGCATTGGGCGGGAAAAATTTCAAGTCCGGCGAGGAAGGCTCAATGAGTCGACGCTTGATCACCTTTGTAAACGCGGTAGCACGCAAGGTGGCCATCAAGCATCCTGACCGCTTGCTGTTGTTGCCCGCCTATGCC
>JBICHS010000670.1:0-3279 GCA_043101135.1 Phycisphaeraceae bacterium JB051 | reverse complement strand
ACCAGCCCCACGTCATCGGCATGGTGTGTCTGTCACTTTGAAGTAACCACACATGACGCGATAAATCGAGCTTACGCATGCAATCGCTGAGCAGTTCGTGCCATGTTTCATCGGTGACCGGACGGGCTTGACGTTGCACACGCCTAAGCATCAGCCAACCCAACACCAATGGGCAAAGGGACAGGATCAAACCAATCTGCCAAACGCGGCAGACGATCATGTTCCAAGACGGCCATTGCCATTGCGGTGGGACGTCGGTCGGTGCGTGATGCGTGTGAATCCCGGCAGCTTGAGCCAACTCGCTTTGCGCAACCGGCTGCATTTCCACCGGGAAATAAGGCATGACCGTCATTTCTTGCGGCAAGGCTTGCCACCTGGGCAGACTCACCCATGCCAAAGGCAAAGCAAGCAGACTTAGCAGACACAACGTCATGAGCATCCCCCGGAAAGATGCTGATTGACGGTAGAGCAGCCTGGTTAACAGATGCCCGATGGCAAGGATCACCGTGCCACGGATTGCCAGTTCGATTAAATCACCGGAATAGGGAAACATGTTGATCTCCTGGCGGGAGTTGGTTGGCGAGGTTGGTTTAACGGCCTTGTTTTCGGGCTTCGTTGATGAGCTTTTGCAGATGATCCAATTCATCCTGATCGGGCTTGACCTTGGGGTCAGAGAGATGTGCCGCGACAGCCGCTTCGATTGAGCCGTTAAAAAAGGTGTCGATGACATTGCTCAAAGCGCTGCGTCCAGCGGTGTGGGGTTTACGCGTTGGGCTATAGATAAACTCACGCCCATCGACTTTGTGCTTGAGATGTCCTTTTTCTTCGAGGATTCGGACAAGCGTTCGCACCGCGGTGCGGCTCGGCGGATCAGGGATCGCCTGCCAGACCGTATTGACGGAGGCTTCTTTTTCGCGGTAGATCACATCCATGATCTGCTGCTCACGCTTGGAGAGCTTGGGTAGGTTGGCCATGTTGATACCCCGTAGAGAATTGGTGTGTTAAATTTTTAACCTTTGGCAAGGTGGATGTCAAGAGGTAGTGTTAAAAAATTAACAGATATCGCATCGCAAGCGATGCGGCTAAAGGATTACAAGACAATCACTGTGGATATCAAATATTTAGCCGCATCACTTGTGATGCGTTCCATGTGACAATTCAGATTAAATCCAGCCATGCCTCGGGCAGGACTTCGAGCCAGAAGCGGCCGTGGATTTTTCGGACGAAGACTTTGCAGCCGTAGACTTCGGTGAGGGATTCGGGGGTGATCACGTCGTCGGGTTTGCCGGCGGCGGTGATTTTTCCATCGCGCAGGAGGATTACCTGTGAGGTGGTGGGGGGCAGTTCCTCGACATGATGCGTGATGAATAACACCGATGGGGCGTCAGGTTTGAGCAGGATTTGCTGGATGACGGCAATGACCTGTTCGCGGCCGGCAACGTCCATGCCTGCGGTGGGTTCATCGAGAATGAGCAGGTCAGGGTTGACGGCCATGGCTCTTGCGATGAGGCAGCGCCGTTTTTCGCCGGTGGATAGCAGGTTCAATCGGTGGTCAATGCGATGAGCCAGCCCGACGCTTTGGAGCATGTGTGCTGCATGGTCACGTTGGTCAGCGGTGGGGGTGGCGTAAAGACCAATCGTGCCGAAGTACCCGGTGCAGACAGCTTCGATGGCAGTAAGGTCCGAATCGACGACGGCACCGGAGCTGTGATACTCCGTGGAGTCGGTGGAGGGATTGACGATACCGATGCGTTTGCGCATCTCGATGATATTGGTTTGGCCGAGGGTGTGCCCCATGACGGTGGCTTTGCCCGACGATGGGAACATGGTGCCTGCGATGGCTCGGGTGATGGTGGTTTTGCCCGACCCGTTGGGCCCGAGGATCGCCGAACAGGTGCCTTTGGCCAAGGTGAAACTCACGTCGCGCAGAATCGGCGTGCCGTTGCGGGTTAAGCTGACATTCTCAAAAACAACTGCATTACTCATGTCCAAAAGCCTTTCAACAGATGAACACTTTAACACAACCGGCTATCATCAACATCTGTCAGCGATCCATGTATCTATATAGATACAACAGTTCAAAAAAACGCAATGCCTTCTTCCGTCACTCCCGCGCAGGCGAGAGTCCAGTGGAACTTGCAGGTGCCTACAGAATGCCACTGGATTCCCGCCTGCGCGGGAATGACGAATTGTGAGTTTGGTTTGAGTTTTTTAGGACTGCTGAAAATTTAACACTTAGATCTTCACGCGAGATGAGGAAGCACATGCCCAAGAATCCATACCACCAATGGCTTGTCGAATTGACCAACACCCCGACCGCGACCGGCAAGGAAGACCGCGTCATTGCCTGGATCACTGACTATGTGAAATCCAAACGCAATGTCGTCATGAAGGCGGACAAATATGGCAACCTCGTACTGAGTCGTAAAAACGTCAAGCCAACCGAGTCGCCGATCTATATCACTGCGCATATGGATCATCCTGCATTTGTCGTGCATGAAATCCTTGATGACAAAACGCTCATCGCTGAGTTCCGCGGGGGCGTGAAACCTGAGTATTTCAATGACACACCGGTGAACCTGTATCACGGTGAAGATAAGCCGGTCAAAGGCAAGTGCGTGAAGATGCTCGAAGATCCCGACAAACACACGGATTTTGCAGACTACAAACTCGCTCGCATCGCATTTACGCGCAAGGTCAACGCACAGGTCGGCGATATCCTCACATGGGCACTGCCCAAAGCCAAAATCACCAAAGGCATGCTCCATGCTCCTGCGGTTGATGACCTGGGGGGCTTGGCTGCTGCGATGGCTGCATTCGACTCCTTGTCAATATGCAAGGAAGACGTCCGCCTGCTTTTCACTCGTGCTGAAGAGATGGCATTCATCGGCGCGATTGCAGCATGCAAAGCCAAAACCATCGAGAAAAAGGCACGTTTGGTCTGTCTGGAAACCTCCAAGAGCTTTGCGGAATCGCCCATCGGCGGTGGTCCGATTGTTCGCGTCGGCGATTACACCAGTACGTTCGACCCTGATCTGACCTATCGCATCAGCAAGATCGCCCGCGAGATGGAGAAGCAGACCCCGGATTACAAGTGGCAACGCAAACTCATGCCCGGTGGCACGTGTGAAGCTTCTGCGTTTGGCAGCTATGGGTTCGTCAGCACCTGTTTGTGTCTGCCGTTGGGCAATTACCACAACATGAACGAAGAAACCCAGACCATCAAGCCCGAGTTCATCAGCGTGGCTGACTTTGACGGCTTGGTTGAGTTGCTTGTAC
>JBICHS010000669.1:0-15774 GCA_043101135.1 Phycisphaeraceae bacterium JB051 | reverse complement strand
GCTGAGGTTGCTGAGCAATGGCTGTGATGACAGAGAGAGGCAAAAGCAATAAGGCACTGATGAGCAGGATCCATTTGGTCATGAGAATTACCTTTGAAGGTGCGTTTGTCAGGTGGGTTATGAGGTTGGACGCACAAATGGGCGAAAGGTTCCGCCGGGGGTGTAAATTTTATGGCCCATCTTCGAGAAATGATAGCTTACGTGCGCAAAACAAATAAAAACCGGCATGCTCGAATGAACATGCCGGTGGTGAATGTTGTGTTTTATCGTTGTTCGTCAGCGTGGTTTATTCGAATGTCAATTCCTGTTTCTCATTGCTGACCACCACCACGACGGGGTTCTTGAGATATTTCTGAGCGACTGCTTGCAACGTGGTTGCGTCCATGGCTTTGACAGCTGCCATGAATTTTTCCGAGTCATCCAGGCCGACGCCGTAGAGCAGATTCAAGGCCGCTTCGGCTGCGCGGTCGGAGTTGGATTCCTTGCCCATGATCTCATTGGTGATCACGGATGCGCGAGCACGCAAGACTTCGGATTCCTCAATGCTTTGCTCTTGGGCTTGTTTGAGAATTTCGTTGGTGCGGTTGATCGCTTCCTGCGCGGTGGCAGCCTGCGTGTTGAAGCCAACTGCCAGGTACCCGGGCATCATACCTGTGACTTGATACGCCCAGACGGCGTAGGCCAGGCCCGGGCCTTTACCACGCAGTTGTGCTTCAAGCCAACCTGATGGAAAGTCACTGATCAGGCGGCTGAGCACTGCGATCTTGGGGAAGTCCGGATCATCACGGGTGACACCGGGGCCAAGACCAATCTGCACCGCTGCCAAAGGTTGCTTGGATTCATAGACATACACGCCGGATTGGGGTTGCGTGTTTTGAGGAAGCTCAAACGGCTTGGCGGCCACGGCGGGCATCTTGCCAAACTGTTCATTGACTAATTGGGTGACCTTGTCCACATCCACGTCACCGAAGATGGCAAGCACCGTGTCCTTGGCTGAAAGGCGTTGGCTGAAGCGCTCACGCATTTGCTCGACGGTGAGATTTTCAATCACATCTTTGCGGCCAACCGTGGTGGTGGCCCAGGGGTGATTTTCACCGAAGTAGGTCTTGCGGAAGTTGAGTTGTAATTGACCTTGCCAACTGTCTTCCTGCCGGTCGATGGCAGCAAGCAGACGCGGTTTGAGTTTGTCCCATTCGGACTCGGGGAAGGTGGGGTTGAGCGCGACATCTGCAAACAGGTCAAGCACGGTGGGCAGGTCCTGGCTTAGGCAGATGCCACGGATGTAGCTGGTGTTGTTGCCACAGCTACTACCGATCGAGGCGCCAAGGTCTTCGAGTTGCTTGGCGATTTGCTGAGCGTCACGTGTGGTTGTCCCACGCATGAGCATGGAGTCGATGGCGTTGGCAATGCCTTGCTCACCGGGCTCATCGGCAAGCAGTCCGCCGAGGGTGTACATCTGAATGGAGACGGCAGGAACGAGGTTGCTCTTTTGAAAGAGTACCCGCAGGCCGTTGTCCAACGTGACGACCTTGATGGGTTCGACGGTGATGGGGGCGATGTCCTGTTTATCAGATGCGAGTTTGAGTTTGATCTCGTCAAGTCGCCCAGCATTATCCAAATCAATGGCTTCGGTGGGAAGCGTGGTGTCCTTGTCTGCATCATTGCGAACCAATACATCGGCTGCGGGCTTGTCACCTTCTTCGGGCTTGAGCAGGACGGTGATCAAGCGACTGTGATCCAGGATGGCTTTGGCAGCTTTGTGAAGATCATCTTTGGTGATGGATTGAATGGCATGGGCGTAATGCTTGTCATAATCGGGATCCGCCATGCCGCAGATGTTGCTTGCCACCGAGTCCGCCAGCGCGTGTGCGCTTTGCCCGTCGTAAGCCACACGGGCGATGGTCTTGCGTTTGGCGCGGGCCAGTTCCTCGTCAGTGACACCTTCAGCAATCACCTTGTCGATCTGTTGGAGAATCGCAGCTTTGACTTTAGCCACTGCGTCAGGGTCTGACGCGTCTGCGATTTCCGCACCGGCTCCAAAGAAGCCTTCGCCCCAGGCAAAGCTCAGGTTAAACGCACTGACATTGGTGACCAACTGCTGCTGGTCGCGGACAGTTTGAACCAGGCGTGATGATTCACCTTGGCCGAGAATGATGCCCAATAGGTCCAGTGCATAGTCATGTTCGCCAGCAAGTCGTGTGCCCGGCCATGCAAGTCGAAGACGCGGGCGTTTGATGGCAGCGGTGCCTTCAACGGTGCGTGGCGAAGTGAGTTTCTTTTCAATCGGGAAGCTCAGATTTGCAGGCAGATCGCTGGCAGGGACATCCTTCCAAAGTTCAGCGAGTTGGTTGATGACTTCATGCCGATCAATATCGCCCGACACCGCAAAGACCATGTTGTTGGGCACGTACATGCGCTTGTAGAAATCGTAAATCTCATCGCGCGTGATCGACAGAAACTCATCGAGATAACCAATCGTGGGATGACGGGCAGGATGGTTGGTGTAGCGCGCCTGCTGCGTGAGTTTCCAGAAGATACGATCCGGGCTTCCCATGCCATGTTCAAACTCGCGCTGAATGACCTGGCGTTCACGTTCGTACTCAGTCTGCGTGATCTGCGAATTCTGCATCCAGTCACTGAGTAGATCCACCACCTGCGTGGTGTTGTCACTGGTGGCATCAATGTAGTAATGAACCGTACTCAGGCCGGTGGCTGCGTTGGTCCTGGCACCCATGCGTCCAAGCAGGGCGTTACTCTCGGTTTCAGTTCGGTTGGTCGTTGAGCCACCTGCAAGCAGATGTTCAAGAAAGTGAGACAGACCCGCGCCGACATGCTCCTGTTCAAAGACCGAGCCGGTGTTCACCCACACCTGGGCGGAGACCACAGGGGCAGCGTGGAGTTCCTGGGCAACGAGAATCATCCGATTGGGCAAGCTGACCATGAGGCGGTCAGGGCGGTCCTGCAAAATGGTGTAGGGCACGGGGGTTCCTTTGGCGGTAGAGGTGGGTTCAATGATCGGGCTCTTGTTACTCTGTTGCGTGGTCTTGCAAGCGACCAGCGTCAGGCTTGTGAGTAATAGGCCGATAACAATCAAACAGGTCTGTCGGATCAAGATGGTCATCCTTTCCAGGGTTCAGACACGGGGGCGGTACATGCATCACTATACCGCTTTACGTCGGTTTGCGATGCGAAGTTCAATCGGTCTTTTGTCCGTGTTGGGCTTAACTGGCGTGTCGATACAACCGATACAGACGTCAGAAGTGATAGTTCCTAATCGGAGATCAACATGTCCCAGGCCGCGATGAATGACCGTTTTGCCCGTGAAATCGAGCATTTTGAAGCTCATTATGCACACGAAGCCGCCCAGGGGATCGACCCGTTATCAGACTTTGATTCCAAGCGGTACACCAACCCGCCTGCCAATACGATTTACCCGCGTGAATTTTATCACCACCTCTTGGCCCCCATCGCCGGCAAGCAAGTCATGGAAATCGCCTCAGGCAACGGCATCGATGCGAGCATCTGCTGTCACAACGGTGCCAAGCTTCATGCTTATGACATCAGCTCTGAATCCATCAAGATGGTCCAGGAGCGGGCCCGTGTGAATCTGGTGTCTGAAAACCTCACCACGCAGGTGACCGGCGACTTTGCCAAAGCCTTCGAAGGTCAGACCTTTGATCACATCATCGGCTATTCATCGCTGCATCACATCCCCATGGAAGGTTTGGCGCAACAGGTCTACGACCGTCTCAAGCCCGGTGGCAGTGCCGTCTTTGCCGAGCCGGTGATCAATTCCAAGTTGCTTTACAAGATTCGCAAGATGATCCCGTATTCGTTTTTTGAAGACACGGATGACGAGGTGCCGCTCAACGACAAGGATATCGCTGCGTTTGCCAAGCCGTTTGACCGGATTGAAAAACGTTACTTCCATTTGACCAGCCGCCTTTGGCATGCCTTCCCCAACTGCTGGCCTTTGGTCAAGGGATTGCATCTGTTTGACCGTGAAGTGATGCGGTTGCCCTTGATGCGACGCTTTGCAACGGTGTGCGTGTTTGCGGTCTACCGAGACAAATAAAACAACAACATGCTGGTGGGAGATACTGGCATTGCTAGAGAGAGAACATGAAAAACGCCGATGGAGTTCGGCGTTTTTTTTTATTCGCTGTTGTTGAGCATCACTTACTTGGTTCGCCAGTATTTCATGCTTTCGTTGGAGTAGGAATAAACGTCAATCTGCCCGAAAGGCAAGCTGGCAACGTGACCATCGACATGAGCGATGTTGGGGGAGTCGTTATGACGTTCTGAGCCATAACGACGTTCGGTCGCCCAGCTGCCGCCCTTGGGATAAAGTAGCGGTCGAGCAACCCAACTATCCTTCTTTTCCCAGCCATCAATAAAGCTCAATGTATGGCTTGGGGTGAGCACATCAATCAAGCGTTTTTTGGACGGCTTGGGGGGCCAGTTGGCGCCGCCGAAGCTGCCGGTGCCCAGAATCTCGCTGATGCCGTAGTACTTGCTTTTACGATCTGGATTTGATGGGCAGGCAGAAAACAGATCAACGTTATTCATGTATTGCCCCATGCCTTTTTTGGCAAAGAGCGGTTGGCCGAACCACGTGTTGGGCACATCATCACGCCACCATGTCCAGGCGCTGGGGATCCACTCCGTGTTGTCCTGTGCGTAGTTGTTCATGAGCATGGTCACCTGCCGCAGACTCGTGCCACATTTGATGGTTCGGCTTGATTCGCGTGCTTTAGCTAGCGCCGGGAGCAGGTTCGAACTGAGCTGTGAAATAATGGAAATCACCACCAGCAATTCGATGAGTGTAAAGCCGCGATGGGTCCCCTGATTCGTGGTTGGAAGATTCATGACAATCTCCATCTTTCTCTCTCTATGCATCGTCAGTTTTGCAATGCTTGTTCGATGTTCCCGGAATGGGTTTTGATGACTGACCATTTGAATTGGGCTTGCCAGGTCTGGCCTGCAGCAATTTCAAAGTTGCGTTCGGTGATCAGTTCCACGTTGTAATGCCCTTGCCCAAACCACAGACGCGGCTTTGCCAGTCCGTTACCTGTGTAGGTTTGTTTGAGTGCAATGTTGTTTTGCGTGTCGAGAGCTGCCCACCAGTTTGCAGACAGATCACCAACAGGTTTGTCACCCAGCCCCGTCCAGAAGGGCAGCTTGGTCAGGCCGTCTGACATGGGCAGGTAGATCACGTCGGTCACCGAATCACCTGTACCACCCACGGTGTACTCGGGATGCGATTGATAGCTGAACTTTCGGGCGTTGCTGCTGGGGTTGTGGACGCTGATGTTCAGTACAAGATCTGCGCCCTTGAGTTCCCAGCTTTGTGTGACCTGCAAACCTTTTGCTTCAGCGGTAACTGTGAGCTTCCCATCTTTGGCTAAGGTGGCTTGCATGGGGTCATTCTTGAGCTTGCCATTGAATGTGTCCCAGATACCGAAGGCAAAGGGGATGCTCGTGATGTTGGGGAGAATGCCGTAGTCAATGTGAATCTGATTGCTTGCAGATTCACGGTCAATGATTTCCAACACGCGCCCACCACGTGCCGCATCAATGGCAACCTCAAGTTGATCGTTGGTGAGGATCATCACCGGCTCATCCAAGCCTGCGATGTTGGCCTTGGTGGTGATGGCTTTACTTGAAGCAAGGTGCAAGCGACGCATGAAAAACGGGTACGTGCTGACTTTGCCACCCATGCCCGAGGCTTGCTGCTCGATGACGTTGAGCGTGTACTTGCCCAGTGTTGGCATGTTGGCGTTCGTGGGGATTGACAGCATGACGGTGTCCTGAGCGTTGGCTTTGACGACCTGCTGCTGTTGAGCAAGTTTGTTGGCTTGTTCGTCCGTGACAATCAGGTTCAACGTGATCGCTTCATTGCGTGGGTTATCAAGCGACACTTTCAACATCGCCTGGGAGGACTCGGGCAGGGCGATGATTTGTTTGTTAACCAGCTGCACCGTCAGTGGCGCATCACTGGTTTGCGCTTTGGCGATCTGTGAACTGATAAAGCGGATGGGCTTGTCGGCATGCAGGTAAATCGGCGCATGGCCGAACGTCGCGCTGAACTTGCCATTTTCATCAGGCATCAAATCGGTGGTGTTGCCAAAGAGGTCCACCTGCGTGACGGACTTGGCGGTTGTCTGGAACACACCGGTCTTGCGCTGCGTGCCGTCCCAGAGAATGTGAACCAGTTTGTCATCGGACGGATGCTTGTAGACATAGCCAATCGAAGGCAGGGACAGGTTGTCCATCTTGCCTTTGAGTTGGCATTGCCCAAGTTGATCGATGAGCGTTTTGACTGCGAAAAATGAGGGTTTTTTCTGCAGGTCATGATCGATCATGCCAAAGCGGTGTTCGGTGAAATTCAGATCATTGCCTGAGTCCCAGAACGAATAGATGAAGACGCGCTTAAAGTTCAGTGCATGATGAATCACCAGGCCGCGGACGAGATATTCTGCCTGCGTTTGCAGTGTGACTTTACCTGATGGGTTATTCACCGGTGCGTCGGTATAGCCGAACTCCGTGGAGATGATGGGCTTGTCTTGATCACCATGACGAGCAAGCACGGAGTTGATCTTGCGCATGTTGTCGTACATGGCTTCGGGCGCACCCTTGGGATAGCCGTCAGGGACTTTATGTCCGCCTGCGATCTTGGTGTAGGTGTGCAGGTCCAAAACATCAAAGCAGTCTTTACCGCCTTGTTGATAGAACTTGTCCAGCCAATTGATGCTGTGATCTTCCAGACCACTGGAAGGCGCACACATCACCGCGTCCGGATTGATCGACTTCATTTTTGCATGGAAGTCGGCGGTGCGTTTGATGTAATTTTCAATCGGCATGGTGCTCAGGTCAGGTTCATTTTTGGCGCCGGCAAAGGCATTGACGCCCAGGTTGGTTGCTGCCTGAAGATTGCCCCCATGCGGGTATGCGTAGACGCCAATGCCTTTGTCGTAGTACCGATTGAACACGTTTGAGTCGACCACCCACCAGCGAATGTGCTTGATACCGGTTTGGCCAAGCAGGTCGACTGCGATGCGTTCGTATGCGTCCTGATTTTGTGCGTGATTGACACGGTGACCACCACCGCCCCAGAAGTGATTGATTGCCACCATATCCCCGAATGTGCGACATTCCAGGGGCATGGGCATGCGGGTGGCAATGGTATTTACCTGCGGGTACTCGCCCTGATCATACACCGCAGTGACTGCGAAAAAATAGTTGTGTCCCGGCTTTAAGGGATAGACAACCGTGTGACTTTCGCTGCCGTTGACAGACTTGATGAGCTTGGCGTCCGAGTCTTTGATTGACGTGAATGCCTTGTCGGATTGATAGACCTTCCACTGCTTGACGTTGACATCCAGCTTGGTGCTTTGGCTCCAATCAATTTTGGCAACGCCGGATTGAATCGTCGTCACCTCGAAGGCAACTTTGGGGCGACTGTCGGATTTGAGATAGCTCACGCCTTCGACGGGCTTGGAACCCCAGATGGCAATCTCGGCCACCTGCTGCTGCTTGGCTGACTTCTTGCGTTCAATGCGAATCTGCACGTAACGGGCTTTGACCGGTTCACTCAAATCCAGATGCGTCCGGGCAAATGTGTTTTTGGCAAGTTCAATGTCAGGCGTGCTCGCTGCACCATGCGGTGTGAAGGTCTTGCCAACATCGCTCAAAAGCACTTGAAAACCAGCGGTTTCACGGGACTTTTCATGGATCGCCCAGACATCAAAGGCACTTAACGCATAGGCCGCGCCCAAGTCGACGTTGATCGTGACCCATCTTTTGCCCCCCCATTTGCTGTAGGTGCGACTCTTCCAGTTGCTGCCGGTGTTGCCATCGAAAAGGACCTTGCCTTCGTTGCCGGTTTTGACTGATTCTTCATCGCTGGCAAATTCACCATCGGTCACAAAGCTCACCTGCATGGCGGTCGGCTCAATGCGGAAGTTCTCGCCAAACTCCGCGTTGGTCTTGCCGGGCTTGATGTTGTTGGACAGTAGCGCCAGGCCTGATGTGTCGATGCTCGCTGCGGTTTTGGGGGCAGTGGCTGCGGGGCTTGCTGCAACGGGTTTGGCTGCCGGTTTAGCCGATGATGAAGCGGTTACGCCGTCTGCGACATAGCCGTTCCAGATGGCAATCTCACCAATCTGCTGCTGCTTGGTTGAGCCTTTACGCTTGATGCGGATTTGCACGTATTGCGCAGTCACCGGCGAAGCGAGTTGCAGATGAAGCTGAGCAATCTTGTTCTTTTCAGTTTCAATATCCGGGCAGGTGGCAATGCCTTGGGACTTTAAGGTTTGACCATCATCACTGGTGAGGACTTCAAAGGATTCGGTTTGACGCGAATACTCATGAATCGCCCAGACATCAAAGGCATTCATGTCGTAGGGTTGGCCCAGGTCGACATTGACGGTGACCCATTTGCCACCGGACCATTTGCTGTAGGTTCGACTTTTCCAGTTGCTACCGGTGTTGCCGTCGAAAAGGACTTTGCCTTCTTTGCCGGTCTTGACCGACTCTTCATCGGTGGCATATTCGCCGTCGGTGACGAAGGCAACCTTCATCGTTGTCGGCTTGACGACTGTCTCTGATGGGAAGGAACTGTTGGTTTGGCCAGGCTTGAGGTTATTTGACAGTAACGTCAATTCAGAAGCGCACAGCGTTGCGGTTAAAAGCAACACGTATGGGATAACCAACCTGCTAACGAACTTGAACATGGTGACCTTTCACGAATTGGCTAACGATGCCACGGTTGATTCACGACTTGCTGGCAGCGGCAGTGCTGCCACGCACGATCAACTCGGGCTTGAGTACTTTTCTGGGAAGCTTTTTCAGCGATCCGCAGACATATTCATAGATGGCTTCAACCGACTGGTAACCCACGTCAGTTAAATGTTGACGCACCGTCGTCAGTGGGGGGACGGTGTATTGACTGCTTGGATAATCATCAAATCCCACCACGGAAATATCATCCGGCACGCGGCGTCCAGCTTCATGACAGGCAAGCATCGCACCGTAGGCCATTTCATCATTGTTGGCAATCATGGCGGTCACCTGCGGGCTTCGCTTGAGAATGTCCTTGGCCTGCAGATAGCCTGCTTCCTGGGCAAGACGCGTGGGATGGTGCTCAGCTAACAAGTGATCGGTCTGTTGGTGACCTGCTGCTTTGAGATGATCTTTGAATACGGCTGCGCGTTGGGAGTTGTCGTAGTCACCCGCCTGGGGGCCTGCCAGAAACGCGATTTCGCGATGCCCCAGATGTGACAGGTGATTGAGCAGTAAGCCCATGCCTGCATCGGGGTCCGTGTAGAGATACCCACCCTTGGGATGTTCACAGCGACCATTGAGCACCATCACCGACATCTTGGCAGCGATGATCTGATTGAGTTGATCACTGTTGAGGGTGCTTGAGAACATGAGGATCACGCCATCGCAATGACGCTCGCGCAGGATGCGCAGAAAGTCCGTCTTGGCCTTGTCCGATGACTGTACGAAGACGGTGGAGATATCAATATTGTTATGCAGCGCGTAGTCCGCAATACCGGTGAGCAGCGATGAGGTGTAGGTGCTCACGTGGGGTTTATCCATCTCAATGATGACGGCAAGCTTGATGCCACGTTCGGAGACATGCGACGAATACTTGCCATCGTCTTCGAGGATCGCCCTGATTTTGGATCGGAGTTTTTCGCTGACCCCGCTTTGATTATTGAGCACGCGCGAAACCGAAGCGATGGAGACATTCGCTCGCGTCGCCACTTCTGCCACATTAACGGACATGGGTCGTGCCATGGGGGATCCAATTTATTTACGAAATCGACTTGGTTATTTACGTAAATAATATCCCGCGCTAGGAGACAGTCAAGGTAACACCGCAAAAAATGTGTCGATCCTGCGTGTTGGCATCTGTTTAAGTTGTTTGAATGGTTGTGTTTATTGAATTGGATAAAAGCCGTGTCCCTCCCGGGGCACGGGTTGCCTTGGTGCCTTGATGGCGAAGTTCTTTACGTCACAATAGGTGTTGTTTCGACGGTTTGCGATAGATTTTCATCATCACCACACCCCAATCGCAGTCACCGGGCATGCTCACCCAGAAAGCTCAGCAACTGTTCATCACTGACCTGGCCCGGGTTGGCAAGGTCTCGATTACGCAATGCTGTGGGGACCTGCGGGCGGGCATAGTGCACATAATCAAACTCGGCATACAGGTCCGGTTGGCCGTTTCTGATCACCATTTTGTTGTGCCTTGCTGGTGGGATGTCCTTGCAGCTGTCCCAATCGGTGTAGCAGGTCAACCCAGCCTGCAAGGTTTGCGGGAAGTCGCCGCGGCGATAGCGACGGTGCACCGACCATTGGCCGCTAACCTGCTTGAGTGTGATGATCGCTTGGCCGATCCGAGCGACTTGGATGACTGCGTGATCCACATTGGCAGGTTCGATCTGCAGCTTGGAGTTGTTGTTGAGGGTGGTCTTGACCTCAAACTGATACTGCCCGGGTTTGTTGGCTGCACCATGCGAGAGGAAGATGTAATTCTGCGGTGCGTTGGGCCCGGTGGGGTTGCGGAGCATGATCCCTGCCAGCGAGAAACTGCGGCGCGGTGCAGCGTTTTTCGCGCGGTTGGAGGTCTTGAGCGATGTCGTGATGACAAAGTCACCTGAGACAGATTTGTATGCCAGGACGCCGCGGTACTGTTGATACCAGACGCTGGCGTAGGGAATCATCACCATATGCCCGGGCTTGGTTTTGTTGATGTCGAAGGTTTGCAGTTGATCCGGTGCCTGATGGTCTTGGTGGATGCGTTGCCAATCCTTGAGGGTGGCGGGATTGTCAAATTCGTCACTGAGTTTGCTTAAATCATCATCCGCAAAGCTCGGCAAAACAAGACACAGTGACAGACACAGCGCGCTGAACATGTTGGACATGGCGGGTTCCTTTGCGAGGATCAGTGTGGGGCATGAGGGATTTGGATTATACCTGATAAGGCACACTCAGCGGTGATTTTTTGTACTGCTGCTCAAAGCTGGCGGTGTTGGCGAGAACCGGATTCTGCTTTTCGCGTTTGGCTTGCAGATGTGCATGCAATGCGGCGATCAGAACAATGCTCCCGCCCAGCAGCAAAGCGCCAGCACGTGACCCGAGTTGGATCATGAGCATGCCTGTTAACGGTGCGATGAGTCGAAGCATGCCGTTGATGAAGACCTGCAAGGACATGTAACGCGTGGTGTCTTCGCCGGGGGGCGCGAATTGGTGGATACCCGTTTGCCACCAGAGCACCCATGAACCGCCCATGGTCGCTCCGCGCAGGATTCTGCCAAGGATCACCAATGGGATCGCGATCGGCATGATGAGAATCGCCAACGCCAGGCAGATCGGATCCAATCCCCAACCTAACCGCACCACCGACCAGCTCCGCCATGTGTTCACGCGATCAAACCATTTGCACAATGGACTCACTGTCAGCCACTGCACCGTTGCAGGCAGGACATGCAGTAACACCGCAGTCGCCAGATACCCACAGCCATGATCTTTGGTCAGTGATGCAGGGATAAACGAAACATATAACAAGCCCCCAAAGCCAAACAACGCTGCACTGAAAAGGTACTGATGCAGGCGTCGGTCTTTCTTGATGAGTCCAAGGGCCTCGGTTGTGTTGTGACGAATGGTTTGAAGGTGATTGGTTTTATCCGTCTTGTCCTGCAGGTCGGTTTCAAAATGTTTGATCGGCATCATCGCAAAGCAGAACATTCCGATGAGAATCAACACACCTGCCAACACGATCAAGCTGTGAATCAAATCCTTGCGCGTTTCGTCAGGCCAATACTCCAGTGACAACGCGCTACCCAGGACACTGAGTAAAAAAGCCAGCGAGCTCCATGAACGGATGCGACCCATCAGGTGACTGCGGATCGGTGCGTCATAGCATTGGCGGACAATCGCTGTCACAGCAGGGCGGGTGAGTAAATCAAAAATCCCTGCCAGCCCAAAGAGGCTCAGAAAGACGATGGATTGGTCGGTCATCGCCATCGTCGTGATGCACAGTCCATAGAGCATGCCCGGCAGAAAGACGAATGGGCGTTTGCTGCGTCCTGCCATGATCCAGCCGATGATCAGGCCCGCGAACATGCCCAGTGACGAAAGGCAGAGCCGGATCCCCATTTGCCAATCGCTTGCTGCCATCATTTTCAACGCCATCACCGGCGCGTTGGCAAGGATGCCTTCGGCTAGCGCCTGGGCAATTGACCACGCCATTTGCCAACCAAAGGCGTGACGTGACTTGCCTGTGAGCAAAGGCGTTTGATCAGCCATATCAGCAGAATCCGTCACGTGTGCATCGACTCCCTGGGGTTGGCAAAGAATGCTTCGGTCGTGCAAAGCCTGATCCCCGCATCGCGCATTTCAGTGAATGCCTCAGCGATACTCTCGGGCGTGCTCTTGCGTGCAGGCCGTGTCAGATCGGTCAGCACGGTGACATCACAATCAAGCTCACGTAAACCCAATGCTGTGGATTTAAGGCAATATTCCAACGATGAGCCGACCACCACCCAGTGTTTGATCTTGCTCGCTTTGACCAGCTTCGCAGCATTGGGATTGGAATAAAACACATCAAACGTCCGACAGGCGATGTTCTCTTTGGCGCACGATAGACACGGGCGATGCAACCAATGCTGGCGAAACGTCGCGAGCAATGACGTGTTCACGGTTTGCTCAAAGCCGACGATGTTGACCCCCGCACGCTGCCCTGAGTCGGTTGGCAGTTCGGTTAAACAGGTGGTGAGTAATTCAGTGACTTGCTGCTTGGTCGACCATGCAAAAAGTTCACTGAGCGGCTCAGCGATAGGAGCCATGCGCGACATGAGAACCAACTGCCCGGTTTGAGGATCGAACGTGCGCGTGTCGACATCAAACAAGGCCCACGGTGCAGTTGACATGAAATCAGATGCACTCACCACGAAATTCCTTACTCACCATCTGGCCATTGTGGCAGGAAATTTTCATTCGTCGCCTGATCTCCGTCTTCGTCGATATCACCGATGTTGTATTCCTCGCTGGCAGTCTTGGTGATGCTGTGGTTGTAGCCGCTGTCATAGAAAACAGGGACGGTCGATGCGGTGTGGCCATCCGCCCAGAAGACATTGCCCGCATTGTTATGCCGACCATGAAATGCTGGGTATTTCGCGGAAGGGTAATTGATCCATTGGGTGGATTCAATGGTGGGGATTTCGTTTTTCACAAAGCGTGCGACATCAGAAAATACCACCGTCTTGGCAGGACGCATGAAGACATTGAGCTTAACCGCAGATGGAGCGGTTGGCGGTGCCGGATCAATCAGGTACGGTTCGGCGCAGAGCATGTTGTAACCATAACCCAGGCCGCCGTAGGTCTTGGTGTCGTTGGCATACTCCCATTGCGGGCAGGCGCGGGTGAGCAGGTCGGGCATGACACTGTTGAGAAAGCCTTCATCAACGTTAAAAATATCATTGTTCGGATCGGTGTCGCCATCGGGATACCATGTCCCCGACCACATCTTGTATGACGTCGGTGCCCCGGAGTAGTCACGGGCTGGCAAGATGAATTCCTTGTTCTGCGTCGAGTACGTCGTCCAGGCGATGCCCAGTTGTCGGATATTCGAAGCACACTGTGAAGCCCGCGCCGTTTGACGGGCAGCACTCAATGCAGGCAGTAGAATGCCGATGAGCAACGCAATGATGCTGATGACCACCAGAAGTTCAATCAAAGTAAACGCAGTGACGCGATTGTGACGCAGTTTCATAACATGCTTACTTTTAGCACATTCTCACAATCAGATATATGCCTTGAACAACAGGTGGATGAAATCATAAGGATTTAAGGGTTTTTACTACTGGTATCATTCCTATGCAGGTTAGCACAGCCAAGAGCAGGTAAACACTACGCAGCGCGTCCCATTGGGCGAGGAATCCGCCGAGGCTGACGCTGATGCTATAGAGGATGCAGCGGCCAAGGCTCTCCACGGAGAGGGTGGTTGCCCGCCAGGGTTTGTGCATGAACTTGTCGAGCCCGACCACGAAAAGCGGCCGCCGCAGATTCTGCAAGCCTGCCAAAAACACCATGGCGATGAGGCCCGGCCAGGCCCAGTTCATCCACAGGCTCGCCACTGCCGCGATCATCACCACGCATGTCACCCCGTAAATCACCGCATTGGCTTTGACCACACCTTGATACCGTTTTTTCAAACGCTTGCCCTGCGTTGCACACAGTCCTGCCAACGTGTCCTGCACCAGGAAATACAGGCCAATCCCAAGGCCGCCAATCCCGCCGACCACTGCAACATCACTGCGATCAAACCCAAACGCCAGAAACGGCTGGAGGTACGCGATGGCAACTTTGATCTGGCTTTCAAAAAGCATTGAGCTGATGAGCATTGCCCCAAGGCCAGGCGTGCCGAGCATGCCCAGTTTCCTGAGCCATGAGTTGGGTTTGGCTTGCGTTGAAATTTGCTCAGGGTTCGCTGAGGCATCGGGTTTCACGTCGTCTGACTTTTCATCAAAGCTGTGATCCAATGATTTGGGATAGGAGGCAATGAGCCCGGCACCGACGATGCACACCCCTGCGGAGATGTAAAACAAGCTGGTGAATGAAGCGGTGAGCCAAAGCAGCATGCCACCGAGAATCGCTGAGACGCCTGCGGTGACTTTGGAAAAAACGCGTGCCGTCGCCATCACTTCGTCAATGTCATGTTCTCGGTCATGAAGCTGCGCCCAATGCAGCATCATCGCTTTGTGGGTTCCTGATCGCAGCGATTCGCCCAATCCCATGATGGTCAGGCCGACAACCACCCATGCAAGATGCCCGTGTGTCTGTTGGCAGTAACCGAGCAACACAAACGCAATGAGATTGAAGATAAAGCTGCCAATCAAGCCACTGCGGCGACCGAAGCGGTCTGTGATGATCCCGCCGGGAATTTCCAGAATCGCCCAGACCAGTCGTTGGTACCCCAGCAGCAAACCGACATGCGCAATGGGGTACTGCATCCCAAGCAGCAAAAACAAAACCATAAACGGCTCAAACAACCGCAGGTTCCGACAAATCGCATACACACAAAACCGCATCGGCATCGACATGCCACCGATTATATGTCACGTCCCCATCATCCAACACATCCCCATTAACCAACACGTTCCCATCATTGAAATAAAGCCCTGGGGTTTTAACCCCAGGGACGTGGCGTGTACGTATTCACATGTCGTCAATCAATTCACAGAAATGACTAACTGATTAATCACGCTTCCAATGTTCACCCACAACATCCAATTCCTTTTCGATCAGCTCGTCCATGAGTAATTCGGTATCACCGATGGAGTTGGTCAACGGATCGGTGAGAAACGCACGACGCAGCAGGTTGCGGTCCTTATCGTGGACGGCCTGTGCAGTGAGTTCGTGGGTATCGAGAATGGTTTCACACATCCCGCGAATCCCGCGAGGCATTGGGCCAACCTTGTGCGGCTTGGGGCCTTCCATGGACAGATCACAATAGAGTTCCAGGAACGCATCGTCTGCCATATTGGTGACTGAGCCGTTGTTGTCGGTGTTGATGAAGAAACTTTTACCCATGTTGCCCCACATCGCTTCGATCATGTCCGTTGCCGGGTCTGGGCCGAACTCGGTGTCGAATTCAGCAATGTCGACTTTGCCGGAGTTGTAATCATCAACACGTTGCCAAACGTCATTGGTCCATTTGAGTCGGGTGGGCACACTGAAAAGTTGCAGTGATGGGATGGG
>JBICHS010000668.1:0-3417 GCA_043101135.1 Phycisphaeraceae bacterium JB051 | reverse complement strand
CCGGACATCCTGTCGGTTGGTATGGTGGTACCGAACGTAACGATCACGAATACCCTGTTGCGTCGTTTAAGCATGATTACCAGCTAAGGCTGCGGATTTTTCCGGACGATGTAATCCATGACGATGAGCGATACAGCCCCGGTCAATCCGAATGATTCCCGGACACAGACGGTGTCCTTTGCCACGCGACCGCGTGTGTCCTTGCAGCACAAGCTGCTGGTCCTCACGGTTCTCGTTGCAGTTTTGCCTACGCTCATCTGCGTGAGTTGGATCAACAGCCTCACGCGTAATGCCATGAATCAGCATCATGCTCGCAATGTCCAATTGCTTGCGGTGGCTTTGGCAGATCAACTGGCCAGCGATGGCCATATGCCTTCCGAACGAACCATCAACGCCCGTATCTCAGGCTTTAATCTCGATCAGCGTCTCTCGTTTATCATCATCAATGATCCCACCCAAAGCCTTGTCTATCGCAAAGCGATTCAGGCCCATGAATGGATGGAATATCAACAGTGGCTTGATGCATCTGGGGAAAATCTCATGGTGCCGATCACTGAGCCGGTCATGCTTGGCAAGCATGATGAAATGGCGGTCGCGCGTGTCCCCATCTGGCATCGTCCAACCCTCGTCGATTCACCAGAGCAAGGCATCGAGCTCAAAGGTCCCCGTCAACTGCTGGGCTATCTGACCATTGCCGTTTCCGATCGCACGCTGCCACAGACGCTGGTCTACCTTCGCAGCATTCAGATCAGTGCTGCGCTGTTGGTCTGTGTGGTCATCATCCCGATTGTCCTGCTGATGGTGCGGATACAGATTAGACCGCTTAACCAGATCATCGACGCGAGCATTGCCATGGCAGAGGGACATTATCCCACCGTTCAGGATATCCATCGTTCCGACGAAATCGGTCTACTCAATAAAGCCTTCCACCTGATGATCAATCGACTCAAAACGCATCAGGACATTCAGGACAGACTTCACGAACAGCTCGAACACAAGGTCGTCGAACGCACCCATGAACTCGAACGTCTCAACCATCAACTGGCTCAAACCGTCAAACAGTTCGAATCACTTGCTGCAACCGACTCCCTGACCGGCCTGGCTAACCGTCGTGAAATCGGCAAGACACTCAAACGCTGCTTCCTCAAAGCTGAGCATTACAACCACGACCTTGCCTGCATCATGCTCGACATGGATGGCTTTAAACTCATCAACGATACACTCGGCCATCAAATGGGGGACGAAGTCCTCTGCGCCACTGCCAAAGCATTGAGCCTCTCCTGTCGTAACTCGGATGTGGCAGGGCGGTATGGCGGTGACGAGTTCGTCGTCGTCCTCCCACAAGCCAACGAAGATATTGCGGTGACCGTCGCTGTGCGTATTCGTGAACAGTTTGAAAAACAAATCCGCCAACTGCTCCATCAACACAAGGACATGATCGAGAAGGTCACCTTGAGTATGGGCGTTGCCATCAAGTCCGCAGGTGAACTCGTGGACTCCGAACTCATGCTCGCCAAAGCCGACCGCGCACTCTACCGCGCCAAAAACACCGGCAAGAACCGCATCCTCATCTACAACCCCGAAGATGCCGACTCCAAAACCACCGAGATCGTTTCAACGCGTAATCCGCTGTGATCAATACGCTCGGTCTGAACAGCGACTGTGATAACATAGTGTCGCGTCACCATCTGTTACTGCATCACAGTTTGTCGTCAGATGATGATCTGATAGTCGTCGATTGATTGTGATTTGTTTTGAATCATTCTCGGCCAAGATGGCTCGGCTATATCGACATAGCCCGGTCATCTTGGCCGGGTCTCAAACGCAACAAAATAGCTGCAACGAACCACACGTTGGCAGACGCAGCAAGTTTGTATGGAATCAGCAGGCATCACTGTTTGAGCTTGGCGATCAGATACGCAGTAGTGTTCTTATGCTTGGGGTGCTCGACACTTTTGTGAACCAACTCATATTCTAAACCCAGAGCTTGGAGTTTTTCAGCGAGTAATTCGCCATAGTTGGCACTGTGTGTCGGGTCTTTTTGTGCTTGTCCTTTAGCCGGTGTGTTGCCATAAAACAGGTACACCGGCGGATCGTCTTGGGTCACCAATTCGTAAGGTGAATAGTTTTTGATCCAGGGCAAAACCGCATCGCGATCCTTGAGAAAACTGCGGATTTCAACGGTGTGATCGCTGTGATCCCAGACATAGCCAAACGCATGTCCGCCATAGGTGGCGTTGGGCATCCATTCCAAAATCTGAACCGGATCAAGTGAGGTCTGTGCACCGATGGTTGCAGCACAAAACGGCTTGGTGGATTGACGGGCAATCGGATCATCCGATGTGGGATCAGCAAGGTCATCATGGAACGCAAGCCATAACGACGAACACGCACCGGCAGAGCCACCGGTGACCGCAATGCGATCAGGATTGATGTTCCACTGATTGGCATGATGGCGCACAAACTGCATCGCCCGTGCTGCATCATCCAATGGCACCTTCACTGGTGGGGTTGGGTAATCACCACGCGGTAACGTTGGGCCCGTGCCACGGGTACTGCCGGAGTTGACGATGGTTTGCTTGAGATAACGGTAGTTAATCGACACCACTGAGATGCCATTTTTGAGTAACGCCTTTGGGCCACCGGGCAATGAAAAATTGGTTTTGTCACCGCCCAACCAACCGCCGCCATGAATGTGCAGGACGCATGGCGTGGGTTTATCGCTGTTTGCCAGATACACATCCATCACCTGTCGTTCATGTTCACCGTAGGTAAGGTCTTTGATCGTGGGTTGATTGTCCATGATGTTTTCACTGCTTTGTGTTTGTGCATGTACGGCTGACAGAGCAGTCAGCAGGCAACCGACAACCAGAATCGTCAATGGATAACGTGCTTGTTTCATGGTTTGATCCAATGATGTCAAAGGTGTTTTAGCTCACCGCGCCGCTGGGAATGGGCTGGATATTGCCATGCTTGTTCACGCAGACCAGCGTGGTCTCGGCGGTGGCGATGAGGTCTTTGCCACGCATGATTTCGTAGGCATGATCCAGCTTGGCACCGGAGCAGGTGTCGATCCAACAGCGGACGGTTAAATCATCATCATACCTGGCGGGCTTGCGATAACGGATGCTCAAACGGGCGACCACGAAATACGTGCCTGCCTCTTCGAGCTTGGCGTAGGAAGTCCCATCACGACGAAGCATGTCCGTACGGGCAATCTCAAGCCAGACGGCATAGGAACTGTGATGGGCGACATTCATCGGGTCACATTCGCAGTAGCGGACGCGAATCGGAACTTCGATGACTTTATCCGGATCAGGGGCGATTTTATTCTGGGCCATGGTTCAAACTTCTGAACTAACTTTTGGAAAACTCATTCACTGGCTGGCATTTTATCAGGTTGCAGATACCAGCCTG
>JBICHS010000667.1:0-6795 GCA_043101135.1 Phycisphaeraceae bacterium JB051 | reverse complement strand
AAAACGGCCCCAAAACTCACTGACAACTTTGCAGGCCAAGCTCTGGGCAGTTGGATCAGTGTGATGCTCGCAGCTTTTGTGTGCAGCCTGTTTGTGATGAGCCGCGCCGAAGCCCGTGACAATGCCGGTTCATGGCTTAGTTCCATGTTGCTGGTTCACGCTCGGATTGGTCTGATCGAAGCTGCAGTGACAGCCTCACTCATCGCTGCTGTTTCAGGGATTGCCAAATTCAACTGGTCTGTTGCTGTGCAGACCGTTGTCAGTTGCTTAGCCATGGCCGGCGTCGTCGTTGTTGCCAGCTTTGGTGCAAGCCCCTGGCCGGATGGTTTGGAGTACAACCTTGAGCGCCTGAGCATTGAAGCGCTTCCATCCCTTGAAAACACCTTTGCCCTTTGGCCTGACTACAACTCTGTGGTCGGGACGCTTGCGGGCAATCTGATTTTGTTAGCCGTTGCCGCCGCCGTTGTCTTTGCCCTCAGCTCTGTGACTTCCAAGAAAGTGAGCGAATAAACATGATCATGCCGAATCAGAAAATCGCGCCCCCGTCGGATGACAAGCGATGGAAAGTGGTTGAAACCACGATCCGCCGCAACGGTTCATCTTCCGGTGCGTTGATCGAAACCCTGCATAGCGTGCAGGAATGGTTCGGGTACCTGGATGACGAAGCGTTGACTTACGTCGCCCAGCGCCTGATGGTTCCCCTGTCGAAGGTTTATGGCGTAGCCACCTTCTACCATTTCTTCACCCTCAAACCCGGTGGCAAGCATACCTGCGTGGTCTGCAACGGTACGGCATGCTACATCAAGGGTGCCAAACAACTCATTGACTCCATGGCCGAAAAATACGGCGTCAAGCCCGGCGAAACCTCCAAGGATGGTGAACTCTCCGTCCTTTCAGCTCGCTGCTTAGGTTCATGTGGTCTGGCTCCTGCAGTAGTCATTGACGGCGACGTCAAAGGCAACATCGGCTCCGATGAACTGCTCAATGTACTGGAAGGAGTGATCAACAATGACGCCTGATGAATTAATGGATGTCGCACAGGGCTTGCAGGAAAAAGACGCCAAGACGCCCAATCATGTCCGTGTCTGCACCGCTGCAAGTTGCCTGTCTCTGAAAAGTGATGAACTGGCCAAGAACATCAAGAAAGAACTCAAGGAAGTTGGTAAGGATAAGGAAACCAAAGTCCGCTGTGTGGGTTGCATGGGGCTTTGTTCTGCGGGGCCTCTGGTCAGTGTTGAAACCGAAAACCAAAAGCCAGTGATGTATCAGAATGTCACGGTTGATCATGCACCGCAAATCGCAGGCTCGGTTGCGACGGGGCAAAAGGTCGAGGATCTGGTCTGTGATACGGACTCGCCCTTCTTTGCACGTCAGCAAAAGATCGTGCTGGAAAACTCGGGCATTATCGATGCGGATGACATCAATGACTACATTGCCAACGAAGGCTATCAGGCATTGATGACAGCGATCAGTGAGATGCAGCCCAACGAAGTGCTCGACGAAATTACCAAGTCGGGGCTGCGTGGTCGTGGTGGTGCAGGTTTCCCGACAGGTCTGAAATGGAACATGCTTGCCAAGACGCCGTCGGACACCAAGTACATCATCTGTAACGCTGACGAAGGTGACCCCGGTGCATTCATGGACCGCGCGATTCTCGAATCCGATCCGCACCGCATCCTTGAAGGCATGGCATTAGCTGCTTACGCAACCGGTGCAACCGAAGGCTTCATCTACGTCCGTGCTGAGTATCCGCTAGCCATTAAACGCCTCAAGACTGCCATCCGATTGGCGACCAAGAATAACTTCCTGGGCAGCAACATCGGTGGCACGAAGTTCAGCTTCACTATCGACATCCGCCTGGGCGCCGGTGCCTTTGTCTGCGGTGAAGAAACCGCACTCATTGCATCGATCGAAGGTAAACGCGGCCAACCACGGCCACGCCCGCCGTTCCCTGCTGAAAAGGGTTTGTGGGGCCAACCCACGAGTATTAACAACGTCGAAACCCTGGCCAACATCGCCCCGATTGTCCGCAAGGGTGGTGAATGGTTCGCCAAGATCGGCACCAACAAATCCAAGGGAACCAAAGTCTTCGCACTGGCTGGCAAGATCAAGAACACCGGCCTGATCGAAGTGCCGATGGGACTTTCACTCCGTGACATCGTCTTTGATATCGGTGGCGGAATTCCTGACGGCCAGGAATTCAAAGCAGTACAAACAGGGGGCCCTTCCGGCGGCTGTCTACCAGAAGAACATCTGGATATGGGTGTGGATTATGACTCACTTCGCACCGCAGGTTCGATCATGGGTTCAGGTGGCATGATCATCATGGACAAGACGTCCAACATGGTCGACGTTGCCCGCTTCTTCATGGAGTTCTGCATGAGTGAATCCTGTGGCAAGTGTATCCCCTGCCGCGTGGGCACGTATCAGATGCATGAACTGCTCAACCGCATCGCTGAAGGTGAAGGCACCATGGAAGACCTTGCCAAGCTTGAGGAACTCTGTGACGTCGTCGCCAACACCAGCTTGTGCGGTCTTGGTCAGACTTCGCCTAACCCCGTTCGCAGTACGCTGCGATATTTCCGACATGAATACCTTGAACTGATTGACGGCAAACACATTCCTGCCGGCGCCGGACAGGAGGTGGCATCATGAGTAAAGTGATCCGAGTTGTAACGCTGAGCATCGATGGCCAGGAGGTCACCGGCCGTGAAGATGAAACCATCCTCACGGTTGCGCGTCAGCATGAAATTGATATCCCCACGTTGTGTTTCCTTGAAGGCCTGTCAGGCTGGGGCTCATGCCGCATCTGCCTGGTGGCCGTTGAGGGTGTTCCCAAGTTACTCCCAGCCTGTATGACTTACTGCTCAGAAGGCATGGTGGTGCACACCGAAAACGAACAGATCAAGGCCTACCGCAAGAGTATCCTTGAACTGCTGTTCTCCGAACGCAATCACATCTGCAGCGTCTGCGTGAGTAACGGTGCCTGTGAACTGCAGGCGTTGGCTCAGAAATGTGGCATGGATCATGTCTCCCTGCCCTACCGCTTCCCCAGCTACGACGTGGACTCATCACATAATCTCTTCCGCAATGACCACAACCGCTGCGTGCTTTGTACACGGTGTCTTCGTGTCTGTGATGAGATTGAAGGTGCTCACGTGTGGGACCTTGCAGACCGCGGTATTGATGCCAAGGTCATCTCCGATCTTAACGCCCCATGGGGAGAATCGGAGACATGTACCAACTGCGGCAAGTGCGTGCAGGTCTGCCCGACCGGCGCGCTGGTTCAAAAAGGTACGGCTGTGGCTGAAATGCACAAACGCCGCGCCTTCCTGCCTTATCTCAATGCCATGAGAGGAAACCACGGATGAGTGATACAGCTACAAAAATCAAGGTCGCTACCATCTGGATCGACGGCTGCTCCGGTTGCCACATGTCCTTCCTGGATATCGACGAACGCATATTGGAATTAGCCCCGCATATCGACATGGTCTACGGCCCGTTGGTCGATCTCAAGGAGATCCCCGAAGGCTTGGACCTGGTCATTGTCGAAGGCGCCGTTGCTAACGACGCGGACCTGCATCATGTGCTTGAACTGCGTCAGAAGTCCAAGTTCATGATCGCGTTGGGCGACTGTGCAGTCAGTGGCAACGTGCCTTCGATGCGTAACCCGATCGGTCAGAAAGACTGCTTCGAACGGGCTTACTTTGAAAACGCGGACACCGGTCAACAGATTCCGACCAATGGTGTCCCGGCGTTACTCAAGAACGCGATCCCGGTGCATCAGGCAGTGAAGGTTGACCTGTTTATTCAGGGCTGCCCGCCGCCAGCCGATGCCATTTTCTTTGTGTTGTCCGAGCTTGTTGCCGGACGTGTCCCCGATCCTACGAAAGTCACGCGATTTGGTGCTTGATCACCAAACGCCTGTTGGAGAAATCACGTGTCTAGAACAATTGAAATTGATCCAGTGACGCGCATCGAGGGCCACGCCCGTATCACCATCAAACTTGACGATGGTGGCAATGTCGATGACGCGTTATTCCATGTCACCCAGTTCCGTGGTTTTGAGAAGTTCTGCGAAGGTCGCCCGTTCCCGGAAATGCCTTCGCTGACAGCTCGTACCTGCGGTATTTGTCCAGTGAGTCACTTGATGGCGTCGAGTAAAGCCTGCGACAAAATCATGGCTGTGGACATTCCCCCCGTTGCCAAGAAGCTCCGCCGGATCATGAACTTTGCGCAGCTGACCCAGTCACACGCGCTGAGCTTCTTCCATCTATCGAGCCCGGACATGCTGCTGGGTTGGGATTGCGATCCTGCCAAGCGCAACGTCTTTGGCGTGATCGTTGAGTATCCCGACCTTGCCAAGATGGGGATTCGCATGCGTCAGATCGGCCAAAGCATCATTGCCATTCTGGGTAACAAACGTGTTCACCCCGCATGGATGGTGCCCGGCGGTGTCAATGCACCGTTGACCGAAGAAAAGCGCAGTCAGATTCTCCCCATGGCTGAGGAAGCTTTGGGACTGGCTCTGAAAACCTACGACTGGTACAAGACGCAGGTCGACAACTTTTCTGAAGAAATCGAACACTTCGCCAACTTCCCATCGCTATACATGGGCATGGTTGATGAAGAAGGCAATCTGGAACATTACGACGGCTATCTCCGCGTGTTGAATCATGATGGCACGAAGCTTCACGACAAAGTCCCCACCGACAACTATCAGGACATCGTCGGTGAAGCGGTCGAGGACTTCAGCTACATGAAGTTCCCCTACTACAAGCCCATGGGCTATCCCGATGGCATGTACCGCGTCGGCCCACTGGCTCGTTTGAATGTCTGTAACAAGTGCGGCACGCCCCAGGCGGACATCGCGTTAGCGGAGTTCCGTGCACTGCAGAAGAACACCGGCCCGGTGACTTCGAGCTTCCATTTCCATTACGCTCGTCTGATCGAAATCATCTTCGCACTTGAGAAGATGCTCGAACTGCTTCGTCATGATGACATTCTCAGTGACATGGTTCGCGCCCGGGCTCGTGGCAACCGCAGTCAGGGTATCGGCATTGCTGAAGCCCCGCGTGGGACGTTGATTCATGACTATGAAGTCGACGAACATTGTCAGATGACCAAGGCCAATCTCATCATTGCCACCGGTCATAACAACCTGGCGATGAATGCCGGTGTCAAACAGGTCGCTCAGCACTGGATCAAGGATGGCAAGATCGAAGAGCACATGCTCAACCGCGTCGAAGCCGTCATTCGTTGCTATGACCCTTGCCTGAGCTGCGCCACGCATGCCATGGGTAAGATGCCGCTGCACATTCAACTCACCGATGCTTCTGGCAAGGTGGTTGACGAAGTGACACGTGGCTAATTTTGTATTGTCACCGGGGTATCGTGATAAAGGGGTGTCAGGCAAGCAATCGTGCCTGACACCCCAAACGCGATGAATGTTTTTTACACGTCCATTTGAAAGTTGTGCCAAAATGAAACGTGCCTTGATTATTGGATTCGGCTCTGAGATTCGTGGGGACGATGCCTTTGGACCTCAGATTGCCTATCAACTCGAAGACCTTGTTCACCCCTCGATTCAAGTTGAAACCTGCCAGGGCTTGACGCCTGACATTGCCTTGACGATGTCGGAGATGGACCTGGTGATTTTCATCGACTGTGCCGTGGGGCATGAACCAGGTGTGATCAATCACAAGCAGATTCAAACCAGCGATGACAAGTCGCTATCCATGGTTCATTTTCTGAGTCCTGAATCCCTGATGACCTGGTGCGGTTCACTTTATGGCAAGCTGCCTGAAGCTCACGTTTTCACGGTTACTGGCAAGTGCTATGAAATTAGTAACTGCCTCACTGATCCCGTGCTTCAAGCTGTGCCCCGTGTCATTGAACAGGTCTTGAATCTGCTGGATGAACACGGACTTTCAAAACAGGAGATGCTCAGCCATGCATGAATTTTCGCTGGCAACCTCACTGCTTGATCTCGTCCGCGCCAACTGTCCTGAAGGTGAAGTCCTTGAAAGCATCACCATCGAAGCCGGTCCGATGCGTGGTATTGAGCCGCAGGCCATGCAATGGGCATGGGAAGCAGCCACCAACGACACCGACCTGCATGGCGTGAAATTTGAACTCATCCAACAGCCCTGGAGACTGCATTGCCCGGACTGCCAAACCACGTTTGAAGCAGACGACATGTTCACCGATTGTGATTGTGGCTGCTCACGAACATCGCCTGTCGACAGTGACAATCTGCGTTTAGTCAGGCTCACCGTAAAAGATCATGCCAACGAATTGGTCTGATCGATAATAACAACCCAACCATCAACCTTGTCCATCTATTTGTAAAGGCCCCCGCCATGGATATTCCTGTTGTCGAAAACGTTCTGAAACTCAACGATGAAGTCGCCTCGATCAACCGTAAGACACTGACCGAAGCTGGCGTCTACACCGTGGATCTCATCGGCTCACCGGGCAGTGGCAAGACCTCCCTGCTCGAAGCGACCTTCAAACAGATCGGCGAAAAGGCCCGCATCGGCGTGCTTGTCGGCGACCTGACCACCGCCCGTGATGCCACGCGCATTTCAAAATGGTGTCCTGATGTTGTCCAGATCAATACCGGTAAAGGTTGTCATCTTGACGCTAATCAGGTTCGCCAGGGACTCGACCGTCTCAAGCTCGACGAGCTGGACATCCTCGTTATCGAAAACGTGGGCAATCTCATCTGCCCGGTTGGTTTTGATCTTGGGCAGAATTCCAAGGTCGGCCTCTTCAGTGTTGCTGAAGGTGATG
>JBICHS010000666.1:0-15312 GCA_043101135.1 Phycisphaeraceae bacterium JB051 | reverse complement strand
GCCGGCAAGGCCGTGGCGACTTTGCCGATGATCGACGGGCTGCAAATCACCGAGTTGTATGTCGATGGTTGGACGGTGGATCAGCTTCAACTCGTTGGGCAAAACACGTTGCGTCTGGATTGGGAAATGGACTATGCAGCGCGTGTGGATGTCAACGTGCCGATGCATTCAAAGCAGATGCAGGCAGCGTTACTTGGCTTTGATAACTTTGTGGTTAATCGTGATCCTGACGCTCGCGATTTCCCGATGCTTCAAGTCAATAACCCGACTGACACATCACAAACGGTCACTGCATCGTTCACTGTCAAACGCGAACTCACCGGTGACCCCTGGCAGTGGCAACAGCCTCTGACCATTCCCGCTGGTCAAACCAAACTCGTTGCTGTTGCGTTCCCTGAAGCATTGAGCAGTGACGTTTATCACCTGCAAATGAAGGTCAAAAATGGCGATCACCTGTTAGCAATCGACACCCGTCATTTCATGCACTCACCGCGTCGTGATGAAAAGGCCGGTCCTAAAAAGTTTGGACTGCATGACTGTAACGTGCGAGCGTTTGGCTTTTGGCCTGAAGCTTTGCCGATTGATTTAGCGCATCACTATTTGCGTTGGGGCTATGTGCAAGGCCCGGGTTGGGTCAAGGATTGGGACGGTCAATATGGCCTTGATCCGAAAGTGCCTGCATCGCAGTGGTATTGGAATGACCGCATAGACTGGGCAATCGATCAGGGACGTGAGATGTTCGTCTGTGTGCAGTCGACTCCCTTCTCCGACTGGGCTCGCGCGCATCCCTACAAACACATGCGCAAGTATCCGTGGGGCCAAGTCGGCGGACATGCGAAGATGGACCTGTATCGCAACTTCCTCAAAGAAGTCGCCAAACGTTACGCCGGCAAGGTCGAATATTGGGAAGTCGAAAACGAGCCCAATGCTTCAACACACATTCCCTTTGAACGCTATGACGATTACGTTGAGATCTGTAAAGCTGTCTATGAAGAACTTAAAGGCGCAGACCCCAACACCCAAATCTTCGGCATCTCCGGCACGAGTAAATTCCAACCCTGGATGGATAAAGTCCTCGGGCATGGGGGCAGCCAATACCTCGACGGTGTGAGTTGGCATACCTATACATCACCGAGCACGCCTGATGAAATCGGCTTTCCCAAGATCATCAAAGAGTCAGTGGACATTGTGAAAAAGCATATGCCCAAGGCTCCGATTTTTAACTCCGAAACCGGTGTCGTGACGGTGATGCGCTATGATGTGGATCAAGCGATTGCGCCGGAATTGGTGGCTAAGAAAGTTCGTGAAAATGATAAGGCTTTCGTCGCTAACAGTTGGATGGGCGCGACGTTTGATGAATGGCATGGCGGTGCTTCAATGGTGAGTAACGCGGTGTACAACTTCCTGGGAGGCGTTGAAAAATACGTGTTTTTTGGCTGGAATCCGCAGTGGCCGACCAAACGTGAGTGGGAAAAACACGCGCCGTTTTTCTCGCTGTTCTCGACTTCAGCTGATGGCACACGCACGCCAAGCCTGATGACTTTGAGTGTTGCAACACTCACCACGCAGATGCAAAGTGCGCTACTTGAAAACAGTGAACACGTGAATCTCCCCGGTGTTCGTGGTGGTCTTTTTGATAAAACCAATGGTGGTAAACTGGCCATCATCTGGGCGCCCTCCGGCAAGGAGTCGGTGCTGTTCAAGACCGATGCAGTGCAACTGGAAATTGTTGACATGCTCGGGCAAACGCGCATGCTCAAGGTCTCGCAAGGCATCGCGGTTTGTGATGTCACCGAGCTACCGATGTATGTGCATGTGAAAAGTAAGCAGCTTCAAGTGCAGGCAGGCCCGATTGAAAACGTACTGGTCAAAGCCAAGGGACCTGCCAGCGGTGATTGTGAAATCACGTTGTCCAATCCTTTGAAACAGCCTTTAGCCGGCGTGTTCTCCGTGGACTGGCAAGTGGGTCATGGCAGTGTTACCCCCGCGATGCAGAAGCTCTCACTCAAGCCCGGCGAGGCGCGCACGCTTAGCTTTGCTTACGTGTTGGAGACAGATGAAGGACAAGCTGTGGACAAACCGGTGCTTGCTTTGACGGTTGAAAGTCAGGCAAGCAGCGGTGATGAGCCGTTGGTCTTTCATTCCAGTGTAGCGATCCCCACGCGCCCGGTGGCAACGGTGAAGCTGGCAACGAGCCCGGTGCGCTTGCATCAATCTCAAGCTGCCATGCTCACTGCATTGAAGTCTGCTGATGCAAAGGTGCTTCAACTCAATCGACTGGAACAGGTCAAACTTGGACGCCCACCTGCGTTGGCATCGCTACATGATCCGGCATGGTGGGGCGGTGCGGAGGAACTCTCTGCTGACATTCAGCTGGCAGCCGACAGTGATGGCCTTGTGTTGTACATGGATGTTAAGGATGTAGCAGCACGTCTTCCCCGCACATGGCCCAGCGTCAAGGGCAGTGTTGTGGAGTTGTTCTTTGACTTGCGTAAGCCCGGTGATGGCTTGGGCGAGCCGGTGTATGGCAATCAGACGTTCCAGGTCCTCATCAAGCCGGAGTTGACGGCAGCGGTGAGTGATGCTGCCGTCTGGAGCCCGCAGCGGGAGCGACTTAACGCGACCTGCTTCAGTCAGTATGACGCCAAGCGTGATCGCTACTGGCTAGTCTATCGCATGCCTTGGAGCGGGAGTGTGCCTGAGGTGATTGGCTTTGACGTTGCGATCAATGCTGCGCCTGAGGGTAAGGCCGGTCGCAAGACGCAGATGGTCCTCTTTGGTGATGCGACCAATGCACGTAATGCTGCAGCGTTTGGTCAACTGGTGTTCAAGCCGTGATGAATAATCATGGTTAAAAGCCGTAGCACGCCTGTGCTGCGGGTTGATTGTCAGGTAGATGTTGGATTACCACCCGCGACCCGGGAGGGTCGCGGCTTTCGTGTCAATGTCGTATCGGGACGCAACTCACTGACTTTGTAGGTAGGGCATTATGATCAATTCAAACCTGCTTATCCCTGTCACACAAACAAAAGACCGTGCTTGTTGAAAAACGTTCATTTATGTTGCTTTGCCTGATTTTTGACGTGATGGTGACAAAATTGTCTTCAAATTAAGCAGAGATTTGCATGTATGCTAGTGTTCAGACTTGACAGTCTCAAAAATGTAGGCATATTAGGCACATCTCAGAAGACACTCTTGGCACGAGGAGCACGAACTTGTCTTTACAATCTAACTCTCTTGGCAAAGACTGGCGTCGTATCGTCAGTCGAATGTCAGGTCTGGCTTTGCTGGGCCTGTTGGCAACCAATGTGTTCGCACAGGACACCGGTGAATTGGTCGGGACGGTTGCGGAAGTCGCGCCGGATCCCATCGACCATGCCACCACGGTCTGGATGCTCATCTCCACCGGCTTGGTGTTGTTGATGATCCCGGGCCTGGCCATGTTTTATGGCGGCCTGGTGCGAACCAAAAACGTCCTGGGCACCATGATGCACAGCTTTGCTGCCATGGCGGTCATCGGCGTGATCTGGGCGGTCTGTGGCTATGCCATGACCTTCGGTAGCACCCAGTTCGTCGTTAATGACATTGGTGGCCTGATCGGTTGGGACAGCAAAATGTTCATGCTCATGGGCGTGGACAAAGCCATCATGGACGGCATTCCCGAACTGGTGTTTGCGATGTTCCAGGGCAAGTTTGCCATCATCACCCCAGCTTTGATCGCAGGCGCTTTTGCTGAACGCGTTCGCTTCCGCGGCTACTGCGTGTTCATCGCGCTGTGGAGCCTGTTGATCTACAACCCGCTTGCTCACTGGATTTGGGGCGGCGGTTTTCTCACCGGTAAAGCCATCGACTTTGCAGGTGGCACGGTCATTCACATCTCCGCTGGTGTGGCCGGTTTGGTTGCTGCCATCTACCTTGGCCCGCGACGCGGCTATCCCAAGACGGCGATGCATCCCAACAACCTGGTGATGACGCTCATGGGTGCGGGGCTGCTGTGGGTCGGCTGGTTCGGCTTTAACGCCGGTTCCTCCGTCTCCTCAGGTTTGCAGACCGCTCAGGCGTTGACGGTGACACAGATCTCCGCTGCCACCGGCGCGTTGGTCTGGATGATCATTGAAGGTTTCCACCTCAAGAAGGGCACCAGTCTTGGTTTTGTGTCCGGTATGCTTGCGGGTCTGGTTGCGATCACACCTGCTGCTGGTGATGTGCATCCCGCCGGTGCCGTGGCATTGGGTACGCTCGGTGCAATCATCTGTTACCTGGCTGTCATTCTTAAATCCAAGATCGGTTACGACGACACGCTCGACGTCTTTGGCATCCACGGTGTTGCGGGTATCGTCGGCGCGTTGGCGTTGACCTTCTTCCTGCGTGATGTGCCTGAACACGGTGTTGCCACCCAGTTCTGGTATCAGCTTGAAGGCGTGATCGTCTCTGCGGTTTACTCGGCTGTTGTCACCTTGATCCTGCTGGTCATCGTCGAAAAGACCGTTGGCCTCAAGCTCAGCGATCAGGGCGAAATGGCTGGTATGGATCACGACCAGCACGGTGAACACGGCTACGGCCTGCTCAACCTCAATTGATCCCGTATCTGATTGACCCAATTTTAAATTGAAATCCACCTGCAAAGGATTTGATAAACATGAAACTGATCATCGCCATTATTCAACCTGAAAAGCTCGACGAAGTCCGCCAGGCATTGGTCGACCGTGACATCAGTCGCGTGACCGTTTCCCGTGTTACCGGCCACGGTCAGCAACAGGACATTGACCTGTATCGCGGTCAGGAAATCACACCCGACCTGCTGCCTAAAACGCGTATCGAAGTGGCGGTCAACGACTCGTTCGTTGAGCCGGCCATCGATGCGATCATCCAGGCGGCACGCGACAGCGAAAGCGGCAAAATCGGTGACGGCAAAATCTTCGTCGTCCCGCTCGAACAATGCATCCGCATCCGCACCGGCGAACGCGGGGGCGAAGCCATTTAATGCTTCGCTTAACAAAATAGGGGACCGGGACATCAGGGGTTGATAACCTGATGAAAGTCAAAGCAGCATGTCACCACGCGTGGCATGCTGTTTTTTGTTCAAAAGCCTCAAATCAGAATGATTGAAGTGCTTTATGTATCCGTGGGGACTTCATCCCAATCTTCTGACCAGCCCACAAGCCAACTTGCTGCGTAGCGTCGCTCATAAACGATGCGTGGATCCAGTTCTTTGGGCATGGGTTTCTTGAATAGATACGCGTCTCGTGTTCGCCAATGTTGGTGATAAAGGTGTTCTTCAAGTTTTTCAATTTCTTGATGACTGCGTAATGATGCAGACTCGATAAAGGCTTCAGGAGAGGAGTGGATAGATTTCAGTGCTTGTGCGTATTGGTCTAATTTCACCATTTGATTTAATGGAGGCATCTCATCGATGATACCTAATGCCCACAAGAGTGGAACCAATCCTTCGACACGCCAACTGAATTCGATTCGTACTTTTTCTTCGGGGGAAGGATGATTGAAGAATGATTTTTCCTCATCCGAAAAGTACTTGTCGATTTGATGTGATGCAACCCAATCAACGATTTTTTTGTCCTGATGAGCTTTGTCGAAAATTGCCAAAATTGCGAGAACACGTTGTGCGGTTTGCTCTGCTGAAGGCGGATGTAGTTGCATGGCATCATCAGAATCCGGCAGGTGGGTAGGGGGCTGAGTGGGCATTAAGTCGTTAGTTGCTGAGAGATGACTTTTAGCAAAATGCTTTTTGCTAAACCAGAGAAACAAAACGAAAGCTGTGAACAGTGTGAAATACAGAACAAAGCGCATGGTACTCCCCCTTAGAAACTGTGATATGACTTATAGCGATTATAAAACCGGGTATCTAACAGCACAACACAGCAGCTTTAACAGTGCCGATCAATTCGTCTGCAGTCGTTCGACACCTTCGGGCAGGTTCATGTACTTGATGACGGCTTCGTAGACTTCGCCGCATTTGAAGAAGAGTTTCTTGCCACCATCCATCGCGGAGGTCATGTAGAGAATGTAATGACGACGCCAGTTGGTGCGGTCGTTCTCTTCGTTGAACATGGCTGCTTTTTCGCGGATTTCCTTGCTCTTTTTGCGGTAAGCCCTTCGTGCATTGGCGTAGGCAGCAACCAGCGTATCACTGGTCAGAAGGTCCACACCCGCTGACATCTTGGAGGTGTCATAACGGAAGTCAGAGAAGATATCGAAGCACATGCGATCGAGCTGACCGGGGCGTGCGCTGAGTACCGGCACAAGCAGACGCCCGACGTCCGGGCCGCCACGCGGATTGAGTGAGAAGCCCATTTGTCCCAAGGCCGGTGAAAGTACGATGTACGGACAACTTCGCAGATACACACGGTTGGCAGGCTTCTTGGCGGGGATAATGATGTCTTTGAAGATCAGTGGATCAAGCATTTCGATCTCACCAATCTGCGCGTTGACCGTTGGGCGATCATTCACGGCACCACCGGGTTTGTACTTCTCACGCAACACAAACGGCAGGAAAGGTTCCTTGAGTTTAGCGCAGAGTTTACAACCTTTGCGAATACCTTTGGCTTCACGACGGGCCAGAATCTCAGCGGTCATCGGGGGCAGCGATGCCATGCGTGATTGTGCTTCACCGACTGCAGCCTGTTCGTCAGGCAGTAACTTGCCATCAATCTGTTCAATGCTTTTTTGCAATCGAGCCACAGCGACTTTGCAGGCTTGGATTTGATCCTGCATTTCGCGTTTCTTTTGCTTGAAGGTGGATTTTTCCGGATTGAGTTTTTCAATCTTGAATTCCAGATCCTGCTGTTGTGTGCCAATCCGATCAACTTCGGCTCTGAGCTTGTCAATGGTTTGGTTGTAGGCTGACTCGATGATTTTGCCGTAGACGATGCGTCGCCACATCTTGTCGACTTTCCAATCGTCAGAGCCTTTCTGGTTGAGCTCCAGATCTTCATCCATCGCCGGTGTGATAAAGCCCTGGGCAACCATGTGAATGTATTCATCGGTGTAGAGCACATGGGTCGCATCGACGTGATAGTCCCATTCTCTTCGGGGATGTGCACATTCTTCGAGCAGGAATTGGGACACATCTTCGGCCAGTAGCCAAGAGGCCTTACCGATCATGCCGTAGCGGATAAACGCACGGATGTGTGTTTCATCATCGCCTGCGACTTTCTGGTCTGCGAGGATGACCGCGGCTTCGGTATAGACACGCCAGAACTCTTCGACCATATTGCGGGTGATATCTTTGATCTCACCGTTGATGGCCGTCTGCAGGTCGTATAGCCGACTCATTTCTTCGCGGATGGCCAGTTCTTCAGGCGACTGTTTCTTTTTGGACTTGGGATTGATGACCGCTTTGAGCTGTTCATCGAGCTGTTCGCTTTTGGCTTTGCAGGCATCCTTGAAGCTATCGAGCGTGCCGTGGTAGGCGGTCCACCCGTAGAGTATTTGCGGTTGGCATTCATAATGATCAAGGATTTTGTACAGGCGTTCGTCAGCCATGCAACGCGTGCCGATGTCCAGCAGGGGTTGTGTTAACTGGTTACGCTCAAGGAACAGACAGGATTGTTTGATACCCCATTGGAGCACATCAATCTGAAGCTTGTCGATGTCGGACAAGTCGATGGGCTTTCGCTCGACAGGTTGAGGCGGCGGGGGCGGGGCTTGTTCCTCTTCGTCCTCGTCTTCTTCCTCATCCTCGTTTTCGTCATCATCAAAATCGTCGAGAAAGTCATCCAGTTCGTCATCTTCTTCCTCAGCCGCTTCAGGTGATGCTTCGACTGGCGGATTGATGATGTCCTGGAGCTTCTTGTTGAGCTTTTCCAGTGTCTTGGTCGCGATTTCCTCAGAGGGCAGTCGCTTGAGCTCACGACACTGGCGTGCCACTTCGCTGGAGATCGCAGGCGGGACTTCTTCGTCGCCTGCGTAGGGCTCGCGAAGCTTCTGGAGCTTGTCGACACTCATGAGAATCGAGAGGCGTCGATAGGCAATTTCCGTAAGCCCCTTGGGGGGATGGAAATCTGCCGTCTCAATATTCATTTTTAACGGCATCATCGGTTCTTCATGAACGATAGGCTGGAGCATTTCCTTTGCCGGAGCTTCGGCTTTGGACTGACCCTTGTCTTGTTCAAGATTGGAATTCGTTGCCGTCTGAGTCAACTTATCGGTCCCACTTTACGACCTATCTGTTGATATCAATACACGTAATAATTCGTGTCCTGTCCAACTTCATCGGCAGAAATAGCTGGCAGGTTAATTGAAGTTGGGGGAGTGGTCTTTTTATACGCTGTGTGATGACGCGTGAAAATAGGTAAAACACCGTGTCCGAAACGGGGTTATTGTGTACAGATCGACACTTTGAGGTGTTTGAAAAGAAAGATCCGGATGATCTGTCAATCTCTGAAATGATGCCCGGTTCAGGATTTTTTCTGATTTTGAACAGATCAAATCATTGTTTTACATACAGTCTCTGATTTCGTCGTTCCCGCGACCACGGAAGTCAGAAATCCAGTGGCATATAGTAGGCGCTTGCAGGTTCCACTGGACTCCCGCCTGCGCGGGAGTGACGGAAAGTGGAGGTTCGTGATTTGAACGGATTTAACTCAGCCAATTTCACGGCTTTGGAACAGGGCGACCGCTAAACCGAGCATGGCCATGATCATCAAGATGGAGTAACTCGACGCCAGCAGGACATAGGTGCCCGTGAAGTCATGCTCCTGACTGATGGCGTCGGCCGGCCAGAGGAACTGGAGGTTGGGGGTGATACGGTAGACGACATCCGCCCACCAGTAGTCCTGAGCCCAGACGCCCAGAATGTTCTGACTCATCAAGCCCATGAGGAAGACACCCAGGCAAATCATCAACGTCATCAGTTGCCCCAGCCGCGTCGAAGCGACAATGGCGACCGAGCAGATCACAGCCACCGCCAGGAACACCAGCAGCAGGCCGATCCAGAGTTGTGGGTTGATGTCCTTCATCGGTGACTGGAAATGCCAGTCCTTATCAATGAGCAGAACCAGGCCGTAACCAATGGTCAGAAACAGTCCCATCAATCGCGAAAGGGCGGAAGTGAAGACCCAGTTGTAGAAGTAGTTCCCCAGTGTTGCCACGATCAACGCCAGAACACCGAACCCAAGACCGAAAATAATCACCGGCATATCAAAGCGATCCGAAGCCGTTTGCATGACCTGATGACGAACTGTGAGCAGATAAACCACGGTCAACGTCCAATAAGCCAGTGCGATCGCGCTGCTGACGCCAAGGTATTTGCCGATGATGAAGACCGGCCGACTCACCGGCTTACTGATGACTGTCAAAGCGGTTTTGTTTTCGATTTCCGAGCTCACCACGCCGGTCGCCGTGAAGGCTGCCAGAAAGAGTCCGACGATGAACAGGGTGGACAAGCCCAGGTCGATCAAGAGTTTGTTGTCATTTTCCAACGTGTAGGCTGAGAGTTGAGGGTTCAGCAGCATCCCGCCGGTGGCAATGAGCATCAACACCACGAAAATCGGTTGGCGGATACTTTCAATAAACGTGTTGCGGGAAATGGTCCAGATCTGTTGGAACATGTATCACTCTTCCGTATACCGGGCTATAGGCGCAGGACGACACCCATGATACGCAGGCTGCAGATGGTTGGTTCGGACTGCGTGTGAGATTTTATGCAATCAATCGTGATGCGTTCTCAAGGATCGAATCAACACAAGCAGCCAGATGAGACCACAGGTCGAATCTGACGGATACGCTTTGATTCAAACTCGACCCGTCAGAATCAATCCCTGCGGTCTTTGGTCTGGTGGCTTGTGTGGTTTGGGGCAATGGTTGGGAAGTAACGCAAAAGAAAAAAACTGATCCAAAGGTGAACAAATCACCGTCTGGCTGCGAACAATTAGCAAGCCACGCATTTTGAGCCGGGGTGTATGGGGTCTGTGTATTGCATGGATCAAGTCGACTCAGTGTGTGCTTAAGTGAATCTGAACAAGGTGTTAACTCTTAACAGCCTTGTGGGAAAGACAGCGGAAACAAGACTTTTTGGAGTCCAATAGAGCATGGCACATGACCAACAAACATACCGCCGCGCCACGACAGCAGCGATTGTCGGCCTGGTGGTTCAGGTTGTTCTGAGCATCGCGATTGCCCTGATCGGCCTATGGGCCAAATCACCGGCACTCGAAGCGGCGACCTGGTATTTCGTCGGCGGTATCCCCATCTGGATCGTCCTTTGCCTGCTTTACAATCAGGCTCGCATCGAACGTGTCGAAGCCCTGGAAGCCGAGCAGCTCATTCATCAGGATCAGCAGGCCGCCGCCATTTTCGAGGAACAGGCCGATGACCTGGACCTGGCACGCCGTCGCTTGCAGAAGCTTCAGACCTGGGGGCTCAATGTCGTGAGCCTGCTTGTTGCCATCTACCTGTTGGCATTGGGGGGCTACCTCTTTAACCAGAACAAGTCGATGTTCAGTACTGCCTCCCAGGCCGCTGACACCGTTGCGCCGTTGGGGCCTCAAACCAATCCGACCGTGCTGCTGTTTCTGAGTGTCGGCATTGCGTTCATGGCCTTTGCCGTCGGTCGTTATGTTTCGGGTATGACCTCCATCAAGGAATGGAAACTGCTTCGCGGCGGTGCCAGCTACTTGATGGGTAACTTCCTGATGGCGGTCCTTACCGTCATCGGCACGATCGTGGTGCTCTTTAGCAAGAAGCCCGACTTCATGGGCACGTTGGCTGTGGTCTTCCCTGCGATCACGTTCCTGGTCGGTTTGGAATTTCTCGTCACCTTCCTGCTTGGCGCCTACCGTCCCCGCAAGAAGGGTGAGATCGGTCGGCCGGCTTTTGACAGTCGTGTGCTGGGCATGCTCACCGCACCCAAGAGTCTGGGCTCGATCATCAGTGAAACCATCAACTACCAGTTCGGTTTTGAGATCACCAGCAGTTGGTTCTACAAGGACCTGAGCAAGTTGATCATGCCGCTTTTGCTGTTGGGCGTTGCCGTGGTCTGGTTGAGTACCAGTTTTGTGGTGGTCCAGCCGCATCAACAGGCATTGATCCTGAAAATGGGTCAAATCTCCAAGCAGGTCGGCCCCGGTCCTCACTTCAAACTGCCTTGGCCTTTTGGTCAGACGCAGAAGTTTGATGTTGATCGCGTGCATGAAACCTTCGTTGGCTCGGTCCGTAATAAGCGAGAAGCAGACATTGCCATCCTCTGGACCAATCAGCATGCCGACGGCGTGGAAGAGTATATGATCACCGCACCGACACCCAGTGCCCAGCTTCAAGACGCTGGTATCACTGACAACTCCACAGGCGTCGGGCTGCTTCCCGCTGAAGTCGTCGTGCAGTACTGCATTCTCAGTGAAGAACTCGAAAAATATGCCACCAGTGCAGATGATCCTGCCAAGCTGCTTGAGAATCTGGCTGACCGTCACGTCAATGAGTATTTCTCAACACACGATGTCGACTTCCTCCTGGCTCACGGTCGTGAAAAGGGTGGCATGGAACTGAAGAAATCCATCGCTGCTGATGCACGTGAGTTGGGCTTGGAAGTCACCTTTGTCGGCATCACCTCCGTGCACCCGCCGACCAAGAGTGAAGTGGCTGACAAGTTCCATGAAGTGATCAATGCGCTGCAACAAAAGGAAAGCGCCATCCAGGAAGCTCAGGGTGAAGCCATCCGTATTCTCTCGGAGACCGCCGGTTCCTATGAGCATGGTCAGAAAATCAATGCTGCCATCAAGCAACTGGAAACCGTGCAGCAGGAACGCAGCAGCACCACGGATCCCCAAAAGCTCGCTGAGATTCAAAAGATGGTCGAAAGCTCACAGCAACGTGTCGACAAGCTGCTGGCTCAGGCATCCGGCGAACTTTCCATGATCAATGACCAAGCACAGGCTTACCGATGGGAGCGTTCGATTTCCGAACTGGCTCGCGCAAGCCGCATTGGTGCCGAGTTTGAAGCCTACAAGCTTGCTCCACGATATTACCGTGCCCGTCAGTCTCTGGACACCCTTGTGCAAGGCATCAAAGACCGACGCAAGATCATCGTCAGTCAGGATCAGGAAACTGGCAATCGCCCGGTCTTCCGATTCGACTTTAAAGATCCTGAATCCGCGTTGGACAACATCATCAGTCCCAGCAATTAATCATCCGGTCAATACCATTGAAATGACTTGACTCGCTCCTTTGGACACGAGAATTCAATTATGAAAAACAAAACCAGTTTCATCATCGCCTTGATCGTCGTCGTCATGCTCGGCACCTATGCCGTCTGTTTCCAGGTTCGCTATGACGAAGTCGCAGTCAAAACCACTTTCGACAATGCCGATGAAAACAGCATCATCAAGGAACCGGGTCTGCACTTCAAAGCTCCCTGGCCGTTCCAGAAAGTCGAAACCTATTCCACGCGTCTGCAGGTGTACGAACCCAAGCTCATTGAGCAGCAGACTGCGGACGAAAAGACCGTTGCCATTCGTCCCTATGTGACCTGGTCCATTGATGACCCGCTGTCATTTTTCAAGCGTGTCCGCACGGTGGAAGATGCCAATGAACGGATCAACTCACTGCTGAGCACATCGCGTGGTGTGATTTCCAAATTTACCTTCAGCCAGTTGGTCAACACCGACCCCTCGCAGTTGAAGCTCACGGAAATCGAAAAGATGTCCACTGATCAGCTTCAGAAGCTGGTTGACGATTCCGGTTACGGCATCACCATCAAGCAGGTGGGGATCCGTCGTATCAAGCTTCCTGAAAAGACCACCGAGAGTGTGTTTGAAACGATGAAGAAGACCCGCGAGCGCATGGCCGCCAACGCCCGTCAGGAAGGCAAAGCCAAGGCCGCCGCCATCAAGTCTGACGCCGAAACCGCCGCCAAGCGCATGAAGGCCATCGCCGAACGTCGTGCCCAGGAAATTCGTGCCAAGGGTGACCGTGAAGCCGCCAAGTACTATGCCTCTTTTGCCAACGACAAGGAAGACTTCGCCATCTTCCTGTTCAAGAACGAAGCCCTCAAGGAAATGCTCAAGAACAACTCCACCTTCGTGCTCCCCGCAGAAGACCTGGGACTGTTTGAGTCTGTCGGTGAAGTGAATCTGCCTGCAGGACAGTAAGTTTGATTTGAGTATTTGAGGTTCGATTTAACAGGATCGTTCAACCAGCAAGGTTATACAACATGGCTCACAAGCATCATCACGATCATGACCACGAACACACCGCCCAGCCACGCGGTGCGCAGGACCCGGGCTTTGATCCGGCTGCACAATCACTGGCTGACGCGCTGCAGTTCTGCTTCACCGCGTTGAAGGTCATCATGGTCATTCTCGTTGTGGTTTACTTCGGCAGTGGTTTTTTCAATGTCGAATCCAACAAGACTGCGGTTCAACTTCGCTTTGGGAAAATCATCCGGGCCGATCTGTCCAGCGGTGGTCCCTATTTTTCCCTGCCTTATCCGATCGATGAAGTCATTCATGTTGATCTGAAAGAACGTGTACTGGACGTCAAAAAAGCCTTCTGGTTTGAGTATGACGAAAAACGTGATGCAGGCAAAACCATTGACGAAATGGCAGAGTCCCGTATGGGGCCTCTCAACCCCGTCAAGGATGGTTCACTGATTACCGGTGATGCCAACATTGTCCACACCCAATGGTCACTGACTTATCTGGTCTATGATCCAAAGTCGTATGTGGAAAATGTCGGTGATGATAAGGCTTTGGCGCATAAACTCGTGGAGTTGGCTGCCGAGCAGGCTGTTGTCAAAAACGTGGCCCAACTCACCGCTGATGATCTGCTCAAAGGCGTGACCAATGCCCAGTCCATCAAGACGCACATGCAGGGCACACTCGATGGCATGAAGACCGGCCTTGAAGTCAAGACTGTCTCCATCACGCAGATGACCGTGCCCCTCTCTACACGTCCGGCATTTCAGGCGGTTCTCAATGCTGAAAACGAAAAAGCACGCGAGATCGAATCGGCACAGGAACAACGTGTGAACATTCTCTCAACTGCTGCAGGTGAAGCACACGATCAACTGTTGAGTCTGGTAGAGAAGTATGAAATGGCTGTCGACAATCATACCCAAGGTGCTGAGCTTGATGCGATCAACGATGAACTGGACACCGTGCTCAACGCACTGAACATCGACAACACGCCCATCAGCGGTGAAGTGGCAGGCATCATCAACGAAGCCCAGGTCTACCGCACCAGCATTGTTGAGAAAGTCCAATCCGAAGCTCAGAAGCTCGAACAACTTTACGATCAGTTCAAGCAGAGCCCACGCATCATTCAGCAGCGTTTGATTCAGGACGCTCGTCGTGAGATCCTTTCCAGTGACATGAACGAAACGTTCTACGTCACACAGGATGGGCAGCAGTATCTTGAACTCAACCGCGACCCGAGTGTCAAGCGTGAACGTGAACGTAAGCGTTTGCAGTTGGAACAGGAATCGCGTCAGAACAACCGATGATTTTGGTGATGAAATAGAGTTTGCCTATGACTTCCGCAATGACCAGTCAAGATCAGACACAAACTGTCGAGTCTTCGCATGATGTGATCCGCTGTGTCGGTCTGACCAAAATTTTCAAAGACTTCTGGATGCGCAATCGCGTCCGCGCGGTGGACAATATTTCCATTAATGTCCAGCGTGGTGAGCTCTTTGGACTGCTTGGTCCAAACGGTTCGGGTAAGAGTACCACCATCAAGATGATCCTGGGCCTGCTTCACCCGTCATCCGGTCGCATCTCGGTGTTGGGTAAACGACCCGAAGACGTCGCTATCAAAAAGATGATCGGCTATCTCCCCGAAGAGTCCTATCTCTATCGGTTCCTCAATGCCCGTGAAACGTTGGACTATTACGCGAGACTGTTTTTCCAGAACCGTCTGCAGCGTAAGCGTCGCGTGGACATGTTGCTTGAGATGGTCGGCCTTGAAGCCGTGCAACGCCGCCCGGTGGGGGAATACTCCAAGGGTATGCAGCGTCGTATCGGTTTGGCGCAGGCATTGATCAATGACCCGCATCTGCTGATTCTCGATGAACCGACCACCGGTCTTGACCCCATCGGCACCCGTCAGATCAAAGACCTGCTGCTGGAACTCAAATCGCGTGGCAAGACGATTCTGCTTTGCTCGCACCTTTTGTCCGACGTTGAAGATGTCTGCGATCGTGTGTCCATCATGTACGGCGGCAAAGTCCGACAGGAAGGCACCGTCGAGGAACTGCTCACCAAGCAGGAAGCGACCACGTTGGAAGTCCCCGGTCTGGATGACCAGACGATTGAGGAAATCCGCAAGGTGCTCGCTGCCAAAGGCTATGACATCTCGCGT
>JBICHS010000665.1:0-3884 GCA_043101135.1 Phycisphaeraceae bacterium JB051 | reverse complement strand
GAACCAACATCAACAACGTTTTGATCGACTGACCACCCAGGTGCAACAGGCCAAGCAGAATGTCCTTGAAGCACAACTCGAAAACGAGCAATTGATCTCAAAGTTGACAGAACTCAAACAGCAGCGGTCCGACGACCTGCAATGGCTCACGGCCGTCAGTGCGTCAGCATTGGAAGCCTCAAAGCAGATCAACCTGCAGCGAACGCTTACGCCGCAGTCACTTGCTTTGCTTCAAGACAGCGTTGAGCAATTAGCCAAACAGGCAAAAACCAAACCTGAAGATGTCAATCAATCCTTCGATGCCATCATGCATTTGATTCAATGGCTTCAGACACAAAGACAGCAGGCCCGTCGTGTGGAGTTGGTCAATCGCACGATCACCCTGCCGGACAAGCGGGTGATACATGCCTATGTCTTGCAGGTGGGTACGGTCGCTGAGTTCTTTACCTCCGAAGACTACAGCCTGGCGGGATACCGCAGTGCAAATGGTTGGCAGACGGATCTTACACAAACACAGCAGCAGCAACTCGCACAGGCCATTGCCATGCTCCGTGGCAAACTCCCTCCCGCGTTAATTGCGCTTCCTTTTGATGTTCAGAAGGCAGGTCAATAATGCGATATGTACTCACCCTCCTGCTGCTTTGCACATGCTCCTTATCTGCTTTGGCACAGACATCTGACATCAATGCGCAATTGGCTGTACTCGATCAACAATTGGCAGCAGAAAAAGCTCGCGTTGCCAAACTTCGTGATGAACAAAAACAAACCCAGACGCAGCTTGCAACCGACCAACAGGCGTTGGCAAGTGAACTGTTTGATTTGCAGATCAAACAAATCAATCATGCCAAGCAAAGACAGCAATTGTCCAATGACATTTCACGTGAGCAGGAGCTTGTGGATGAAATCGCAGCTCAGCGAAAACAAATTCAACTGACACTCACGCAGCAAGCTCAGCAGTTGGATATTGATTTACGTGAACTGCCTGGCAAGGCGCAGCTGCGTGATAAGCTGCAAAATGTACTGAAAAACAAGGGTGAATGGACGCTTGATCAAGCCGGTGCCCTGTTGGGGTTACTGGTACAAACCCAGCAGCAAGCTTCGAAAATTCAGATCAGTTCGGTCACCATCCCAACCGCTGACGGCAGCGTCCAGAATGTCAATCTCTTAAACATCGGCCATGTTGCATTCGCCTATGCGTTGCCAGATCGTTCAGCTGTCGGTTACGCCCTGGCGGCACCGGAAGATGCCTCGGGCTTTCGCTGGTCAGAAGAACTTTCACCAGCTATTACAACGGCTTTGCAGGCTTCGTTTGATCAACTGTCAAACACGTCGTCACCCATTGACATCCCTCTGGATATCACGCAACGGATACGCTCGGAAAATCTGCATCAAGCCGTCACACTTGAGGATCGCATCAAGTCCGGTGGCTTGATCATGATCCCCATGTTTGCGTTGACTGCCTTGGCGATATTGATGATCGCTGAACGTTTTTTCACGCTCTACATTCTCAACGGCAAAGGTACCGCCCAGGCCAGCAGCATCATCCGGGCAACCATCTCCGGTCAACTGGATGAGGCGCGTGACAAAGCATCCAAAGCACAGACCGCAGTGGCTCGTACGCTTCATGCCTGCCTCACACGACACGAAGTCGGATCGCATGCCATGGAGGATGCCATCCAGGAGCAGTTGCTTCACGAGATGCCCCGATTGCAGCGGTTTCTCGGCGGGATTGCCATCCTTGCTGCGGTCGCCCCACTGCTTGGTTTGCTTGGCACGGTTACCGGCATCATTCGCACCTTCGGCGTGATTCAATCCTTTGGCAATGCCAACCCGTCTCTAATGGCAGGCGGTATCTCCGAAGCGTTGATCACCACTGCTGCCGGTTTGATCATTGCCATCCCCCTGCTGCTTGCACATAGCCTGCTCAAGGGACGTGTTCAGACCATTCTCAGTGATGCGGAAAAACATGCAGCGACGTTACTCAACACGTTGACCTATACCACCCCCGAAGCCGCCAAGGGCATTAGTAAGTAGGAGCGATTGTCATGACACAATTTCTCCAGGCTGGCGGCAGCGTCCTCATCGCCATCATCACACTCTCTACTGTGTGTTGGATTCTCATCGGCATGAAGTGGCTGACGGTCATCCATGAATCATCGCAAGGCCGGTTATGGATTCACAATGCCATGCAGTTGGCGCGGTTCGGCAATCTCTGGCAGGCCTCGGCGCTCTGTCAATCGCATCACTGTTTTGCTGGGCGGCTGATCAATGCCTGTCTCTCAACGCATGAACCTGAACGTCGCTTTTTTTCCGAACAACTCAAGCCGGTGTTTGATGCTGAATCCATCTCGCTGCAGCGTCACATGAACCTGATTGCCTGTATCGCCAGCGTGCTCCCGTTACTTGGTTTGCTCGGGACGGTGCTGGGGATGTCCGAGACGTTCAGTGCCTTGACGATTCATAGCGCTGCTCAGACCGGTGAGATTGCAGGCGGGATTTCCAGTGCGTTGATCACCACCCAATCGGGACTGGTGCTCGCGTTGCCGATCCTGTTGATGCATCACATGCTCAATGCCCGTATCCGTCGGTGTATCGACCAGGCGGACTTATATCTTCGACAGTTCCAGACGATTCTCTGCAAGGACTAGGTGTCATGTTTTCATCCATGCAACAACGCAAAAACAATGACGCCGCCCCGGCAGTGGACATGGCCCCGTTGATCGACGTGGTGTTTATCCTGTTGATCTTCTTTCTGGTCACCGCGACATTCGTCCGTGAAACAGGCATTGAAGTTCAGCGCCCTCAGGCCACGGCCGCACCGTCATTGGATCAACAGGCGATGCGGATCAGCATCACTGTCAATGGCACGATTTACACCGAGGGTTCTGCAGTCGATCTGCAAACGCTCCGCAGTAAAGTCAGCACCTTTGTCTCCTCCAACCCCAGTTCGCCGGTGATTGTGATTCCGGATCAGGATACGCGAGCCCAGCGTGTGGTGGATGTGATGGATGCCGCCAAACTCGCCGGAGCGGTGAATGTGGCCATTGCCACGGAAAAGAAAGGTTGATTGATATGAGTAGCATTGCTGTTTATTCAACCCGTACATTACAGGCAGATTACCTGCAGCAGTCTTGCGAAAATGAGCAAGGTAGCCAACGTTCCATGCCTGCGTTTGTGCGATGGGGCTTGATCCTTGCCGCCGCCGTGATGGTTAATGCTTTGATCATCTGGATGCTTTACAGTCTTAACGCGATGCAACTGACAATGGATTCGCGTCAGACGCCGATCATCACCGTGATGCTTAATCAGCAGTCCCAGATGCAGCAGGATCAACAAGAGCCCGAGTCAGAGCCACAGATGCAGCCTGAGCCGATGACAGTGAATCTGGAGATGCCCGATCCCACGCCACCGACCCCGCAGTTGGCAACATTGGATTTGAACATGGCGATGCCTGAGATGTCACCTGTGTTGGTTTCGGTGATGACACCCCCGCCTGCACCCAAACCAGTCGCACGGACGGTGACCAAGACCACGCCAACCCCCAAGCCGGTGACGAATCGAACTTACAACAGCGATCAGGTTGACAACCCGCCGCGTGAGTTGGCAGGTAACCCACAGCCTGAGTATCCGGAGCGTGAACTCAAGCGTGGACGCACGGGTGCTGTGACTGTGAAGCTGTTGATCAATGAGCGTGGACGTGTTGAAGATGCCCAGTTGGTGGACCATGTCGGTTCAAGTCGCTTTGCTGATTCGGTGATGCGGGTGATCAAACAGTTTCGATTCACCCCTGCCCGTCATCAGGGACAGGTCGTGAAAGTCTGGGGCATTAAGACCATTCGTTTCCAAATTGGAGAATAAAGCATGCGTTTGTGTTTGCTGCTTGT
>JBICHS010000664.1:0-6537 GCA_043101135.1 Phycisphaeraceae bacterium JB051 | reverse complement strand
GCCTGTTTTATTGGGCATGAGTATGTCGGAGATGACAATGTCGATTTTGACGGATTCCAACACTTCAATGGCGTTGGCACCATCATGGGCCATGTGAACTTCATAGCCTAGCAGCCGAAAATGCCGACATAGCATCTGACGAATCTGCTCTTCATCATCAACAATCAGCAGTGAAATATTCATGCCGCTGCCTTCCATTCCTCAACGGGTAATTCAATGACAAAACGTGCTCCATCGGTATAACTGTGATCGACGTATAAGCGTCCATTGTGATTGGTCATGATTTTGGAACAGATGGCAAGCCCCAAACCTGTTCCTTTGCCAACACCCTTGGTCGTGAAGAAAGGATCGAAGATACGATCAGCCACTTCTTCACTGACACCCGGCCCGTTATCCGAGACCATAATGAGTGCACAACCACCTTGACTTTTGATTTCAATTTCAACACGGCTATCGGGGACATTTTCAAGAGCATCTGCAGCGTTACCCACCAGGTTCACAAGCACCTGCTCGATTTGGCTACCGATACCTTCGATGCAACCATTGATTGGCCCGGGGATGACTTTAATTTCCTTGATCCGCTTGGTCTTGTTGGAACAGATGACCAGGGCGTCATCAATGCACTTGGGCAAATCGATCTGCGCCATATCCCCGCGATCGTCACGGGAGTATTCAGAAAGACCTTTGACAATACTGTGAATACGGCTGACACCGATCCGCATACCATCAAGCATCCCGGGGACCTCTTCCATGACAAACTCAAAAAGCTGTTTGTCGGGAACGGCCTGGGGATTTTCTTTGAGCATCGTATTGATTTCATTGAGCAGTCTGCCCCATACTTTGGCCAGCGTTTGAACATTGCCGGAGATAAAGGCAGAGGAGTTATTGATTTCATGCGCGATCCCAGCCGACATCACACCCAACGTTGCCATGCGATCGGCGTGGACCAATTGCTTGGCACGTTCTTCTGCGATCTGATGCATCTCATTGCCAAAGCGGTCTAACAGTCTGTTCTGATCGATGAGTTGCGCTTCATTTTGCAACGCGCGGACACCGACGTTAATGCGAGCCTCAAGTTCACGGGGATGAAAGGGTTTACGCAGATAGTCATCTGCACCATTCTCCAAGGCGATGGCAATTTCCTCGCCCTGACGTTTACTGGTCACCATGATGACGTAAATACCAAACATGTGGCCCGTAGCATGCAAAGCCTGAAGAATTTCCAAGCCATCGCGCTGAGGCATTACCCAGTCCAATAGAATGATCAACGGAGTGGGGATATCCTCCTGTGTGATAAATTCATATGCTTCCTGCCCATCAACAGCAGTATGCACTGTATAACCCCAGTCACTTAGATAACGCTGCTGGAGCATGCGCGTCACACGATCATCTTCAACAACCAGTACATTCATTGCCATGACAACCTAACTGTTATCGGCCCACGGGGAACGTAACCAGCCACACTGGAATGCAAGTGACATCGGCAAAATTCACACCAATCTTGATATGACTTTTCCGTAATTCCGATAGCTCGACAGTCTATGGCGTGATAACCTGAGTTTGGGATAAGGTTTTTGAGTGCACAAGAGCAGAAAAGGGACTGGGGACTAGGACTAGGGAAAAGACCAAAAGGCAAAAAAACAGGGCAAAATGTTTGATGAACAACCCTAGTCCCTCCCACCAACAGGCGCATTTAGACTTATCCATAACTCAGGTTAATAAAACAACGTCATTAATAATGAACGATGTCGTTGGTCAAATGTCAACAAAATTCAGATCGGTAAAAGCCACCAGCCCGTGTTGAACGGCGATCCAAACACACTTACTGGTCTATGACTACTACTTTGCTTCCACGACACGTAAACTGACCACCGGCGCGGGGATGTCAATACGCTGCTTTTTCTTACCCATGTTCATTTCGCCGTGAACGATGATATTCACCTGGTCACCGGGCTTGGCCCATTTGCTGGCTGTAATTTTCACTGTCCCCTGAGTCTGATCCGGCTTGATGGTTCCCGGTCGGACGCCCCAACCCTTGGGCGGGTTGTAGCCAACCAGGCGTACTGGGCGTTTGCCCTTGCCGATACGGTTGAGCACAAAATTCACATCTACCACAGCCCCTGCTTCGATTTCCAACACCGGCAAATCCGGATCAGCCAGCGAGACCGTAAAATACCGGGGTTCACTGACGGCCAATAATAATTCTTCGGTGACCGGTCGGTGTTTGTAGATAAATGCCTGCATGACTTCCTGAGCTGGCTGAGCGACGCGTGAAATGGTTTGGTCCTTGACCTTGGCGGTACCAGTCAAGGTCGGTGATAACAGCGTTCCTTCAATGGACTGCGGCGCGGTGATGGTCAGACGCACCACGTCCTGCCCCTTGGGAATTTGCGCGCCACGAATCACCATGCCCTGAGGCAGGTTATCGAACGTTAAATCCACCGGTGCATCAAAGCCTGGCGCACGAATCACCTGAGCAGTCAGTTCGGCTGTCCCGCCCGGTGCAATGCTGCGGTTGATCGGCATCAGTCGTAAAGCAAAGTCCTGCTGCGGTTCACTGACCACCACGCGATACGCATATTCCGGGCCGCCCTTGCCCTGTGTCTCACGGATGCGGAAGAAATACTTGCCCTTGCGACGGAAATTGTAAACCATCCGACTGTCAGCATGATGCGTGATCAACGGGAACGATTCATCCACCTGATCATCATTGCCCTTTAACCAACGCCCATTGCCTTGCATGATGTCAAGATTGCTATCCATCGGTGAATCAAGACGACGGGCGTAAACATCGATCACCAACTCCTGATTGTCTTTTGTGGTTTGAATGGCGAAGGTATCCAGATCACCGGGCTTATCAATGCGACCATTCACACACACCGGCCAATCAACCTTCTGCGCTTTGCCGTTGTAGTTGTTGGGTTCGACTTCATCAATGCTGGGCATGTCGTTGATCATGATCGGCATGGTGTTACTCACACGCCCCTGTTCATCAGCAACCTGCACGCAGCCCATCATGCCCGACTGCTCTGAGAGATTCATCGTCACGGTCTGCTGAGGCAGATGCACACCAAAGAGCTCAAAAGTCTGCTGCTCATTGCGTGTTCCACCTAACGGGTAAATGTGCGTGATTGTCGGGATCTCGCCCATGCGGATACGGTAAACCCAATCCTCACGGCCACGGAAAAGCGCATCGTGAATCTCAAGGAAATACTTGCCATCCGCAGCAAAGGTATGAATCAAACGCGGGTCAGGATTAAACTGATTGTCGTCGGCATAGGCAACCGTCTGCCCCTTGGCATCGAGCAATGTCACGCATGCCTGAAACCAACCGGGCACCGCGTCAGCGACATAAGGCAAAATCGCACGTGCTTGAATATCAAAAACCAACGTCTGGCCGGCGCGGGCCTCAAAGCTGAAAATATCACGGTCCGCACCAAAGACACGACCGTTGACCACCACCGGTAACGCAGGCAGTGACTGGGCGTCCGACAAGTCGATCTGCATCGGGGCCTTGGTCTGCGCGTCAGCTTTGTCTTCAATCACTTCCGGGTACTGATCAACGAAAAAGCGAAACCGATTGGAAATACCATTTTCAGAGATCACGCGAAAATCGTGCATCCCCGGTTTGGCCTTCTTGCCAAGCTTGACCGTCACACGCAATGATTCTTCACTCACACGCTCAAGTAACTCCGCGGTGATATCTTCACCGGTCACGCGGATGGCCGTGATGTTGTTAAAGCTCTGGCCGGCAACGCTGACATTCACCGTCGTCCCCATCTGCCCCCCTGCGGGAAACAGGTGCGCGATATGCGGATCAAGCGTGGCCAGTTCGACTTTCTTTTGCGCCCAACAAGGTAAAGCCATTGTTGCGATAAGCAGGATTGTCAAACGCACACAAGCGATGTTTGATAATTTGATCATGACGGTGATCCTTCTCACTTGGCGTTAAAGCCAAGGTGTTGGCTGACTTTTTCTGGTGTTTGCCATTGGCTTTTAAGTCCAGCTTGCAGCGAATCAGCTTGATTGTAAAACGTCACCACGTCCGGCGATGATGCATTGAAAGTCCCCTGACTGGTGATCATCAACCACGCATCGGACTGCGGTTGGAGTTGCAGCAACGTGGCTAAGAGCAAGCCTTCTTTGCAGTCCCACAGCCGCGTGGTCCCATCCAGACTCACTGAAGCAAGCAGTTTACCGTTAGGACTCATCGCAATGCCGGTGACCCAGTCGGTGTGCCCTTTGAAGGTTTTGTCGGTCTTGTTCATGCGCTGCCAGGAGAGGATCGTGCCATCCGAACCCGCCAGATAAACGGCCTTGTTCTGAGCCTGACACATGGCAAGCGGCATGGCGGGTGTGTTGGCATACTTGCGTTTATTGCGTGGATTCTTGGTATTGATCAGTCGAACAGCGGCTTCCTTCTGCCCTGCCACGGCGACCGCGAGATTGCTTGTTTTTCCGTTCTCAAAGAACACAGACGTTGCTTTGTCATCAAGTGTCGTACTCAGAACACCTGCAAACTGATCCGCTGCATCAAACACTTCAACCTGACCTGCATGGTTACAAACGGCGATCCAGTTTTCCTTGTCATCTGCTGTGATACCCGTAATCGCTGAACCCTGCTGGGCAAACGCTTTTTCGACTTTCTGTGTTGGGACATCCCAGAGGGTCAACTGCCCATCGTAGGTTCCCACGAACAGTTGCTTGCCAGCCTTTGTCGTGAACATGCATTGGACGGTGTCACCGGTTTGCTGCAGTGTCGCGGACTTCTTGTTGGTGCTGGTCTCAAAGAGCACGATGGGTGCGGTGCTACTACCGGGAGTTGCAGCACTGACTGCCAGCGTTTTGCCATCATTGCAAAGCGACATCGACGTGACCATGTTGCTCAGAGCCGGGTCGGTGAGTGTTGCTGCGAGTTTGGCATCGCTCAGTGACCAGACAAGCACCTGTTTGTAGGCTCCGACGTAAAGCGTCTTGCCATCGGCTGAAAAACAAACACTGCGGAGATTCAACGGCGTTTGGAGTGTTGCCTGAATCACATACTGTTGCTCGGCACGTGTTGCAGGGAAGCTCAGTGTCTGGGCATTGAGCGAGTTAACGGTTGAAAGACAGATAACCACAGATACACACAGATGCACACAGATATGAAGGCAGATTTTTTTGAATCTATCAAAATGATGCCTGAGACTTTGTTGCGTTCGGGTGTCTTTTAATCTGTGTTCATCTGTGTGCATCTGTGGCAAATTCCTGTCTTAAGCGATGAAGTGATGAATTGACAAATGGTGTTACATAATTTCCTGGAGCAGTCCGCCGGATTGCACCTTGCCACCGGTTGAGGGCGTGACGTACGCGACGCAACCGTGTGGGTGTGGCAGTTGACCGTTGGGGTCGATCCCCAGCAGTTGGTAAATGCTCGATGTCAGGTCCCACGGGTACACGGGGCGATCGCGCACGGTCTCACCGCGTCGGTCACTTGCACCGACTACCTGCCCGCCTTGGAAACCACCACCTGCGACGACGGTGTTAAAGCAGGAGCAGAAATGCTGGCGTCCACCGTTCCATGGTGGTTCACGCGAGATCTTGGGTCGACGACCAAACTCACCGCCCCAGACGACAATGGTGCTATCAAGCAGCCCACGTTGATCAAGGTCTTCAAGCAAAGCTGAGAACGCCTGATCCAACGGCGGGAGTTTCTTGTCCATCAACTCAAAATGCTTTTTGTGCGTATCCCAACCACCACTGTTCACCGTGATGAAAGGCACGCCATGTTCCACCAGTCGACGAGCCAGCAAACAGGATTGGCCGAACTTGTTGCGACCATATCGGTCACGCGTTTCGTCGGACTCCTGACTGATATCAAAGGCCTGCTTGGCATCACCGAGAATCAGGCCATACGCTTGTTTCTGGTGTTCACTCATCGCATCAATCGCAGGCGAACCTTCCAACTCACGGGCAAAGTCATCCACCATCTCCAAGAGTGATTGACGTTGAGACATGCGTCCTTCGGTCATGCCTTTGGGAGGGACGATCCCGCCAACGCGAAAGTCCTTGCTGTTGGGATCACCACCGGTGCTAAAGGGTGCGTAGTTGGCACCGAGGAAACCTGAAGCAGAGATTCGGCCGATGGGGGTGGGGACCATGATGTAGGGAGGCAGGTTCGAGTCATGTGCCTCACCCTTTTTCATGGAGACGACCGCACCGTAGGTCGGGTAAACCAGCTCACCGCCGGGGGGCGTGCCGGTCTGCATCATGTAGGTCGCGGTTTCATGGCCGTTGGTGTGATGGGTCATCGAACGGATGATGGCATACTTGTCTGCACACTTGGCCATGTGCTCAAACTTTTCGTTGATGCGCATGCCTTTGACGTTGGTCTCCAGCGGTTTGCGGTACGTCCCTGCATAGTCCTCACCGGCTTCGGGTTTGGGATCGAAGGTATCCAAGTGACAGGGACCGCCCCCCATCCAGAGCTGGATGACGCTCTTGGCTTTGGGGGCTTTGACGATCTTACCCGATGCGAGATTCGCAGCAGCCTGCGCT
>JBICHS010000663.1:0-13405 GCA_043101135.1 Phycisphaeraceae bacterium JB051 | reverse complement strand
GTGATCCTTTGTAAAGTCCAAACAGTGAGATCACCATTCCCAGGTACATTGCATAAAGGATGGTTTGATCAGCGATGATGCTCGCAACACAAATGAGCAGCAGCCACTGAAGTAAGAACAGGCCAACATAACCCGTAATCGCCCCGAGCACCCAACATAAAAAGAACAGAACCATTGCGAACAATTTGATACAAAGACCGCATTGTTGTTTGGTTTTCCTGGACATCATCCATCTTTGAAATCAAATCCATTACCCCATCAATACAACACACGATGAGCGATGACCATCAAACACACTCAACCCAGACCCCACATCACGCTTCGGAGGGTGAATGCTTGGCGAGTTTGCGTTGGAGACTTCGGCGGTGGATGCCCAACACGCGGGCGGCCTGGGAGACGTTGCCATCACAGTCGGCAAGGATGCGCTGGATATGTTCCCATTCGACTTGTGCCAACGAAGGCGCGGTTGTGGGACAATAACTTGAACCTTCACAGCTGGCTTCAAACGCACCGAGAATCTGGTCCGTCGTCGCAGGCTTCGTCAAGTAGTCCACGGCACCGGCGCGGATCGCGTCCTTGGCGGAGGCAATGCTGCCAAACCCGGTGAGCACGACGATGTCGATTTCATCATCGATGGCAAGAAGCTGCGGGATGAGTTGCAAACCCGACGTGCCGTTCATGCGCATGTCGATGATCGCGCGCTGGGGACGGTGTTGTCGCATCTGCTCCACGGCCTGCTGGGCGTTCTGGGCATGGATCACCGGGAAATGTCGATCTTCCAAAGCACGAACCAATCGCGTGCGGAAGGCCTGATCGTCATCAACGACGAGCGTCACAGGCAAAGACTTGGCGGTGGCATGGTTCATGGGACTCATCACTGCTAAATTCATCATTTCTCCGTAGGCATGGGCAGGACCTGTACATCATACCTTTGGGTATCATATTGGATCAAACACGGATACAGTAAATCCGCGAAAAAGAGCAGGGTATTCTCAGCCCAAACGCCTCAAATAATAAATTGCCATGCGATCTCTCATCTCGTCATTCCCGCGCAGGCCCGAATTCAGTGGCATTCTGTTGACGCTTGCAAGTTCCACTGGACTCCCGCCTGCGCGGGAGTGACGGAAAGTGGAGTTGAATGATTTGAACTGCTCAAAACACGTGATATAACGTCCAAACACACGCTCATAAAAACACGAGGTCAACACCATGTCCCAAAGCAATCGCCTGTCCAATCATGAACTTGTCCAACGCATCACGCTGCCTGACCCCAAAGGTAGCGTTTTGGATATGGTGCTCGATACCGACACGTTTAACGAGATTGATGACCAGTTTGCGCTGGTCTATGCCCTGCTGTCACCGGATCGCGTGAAGGTGCATGCGGTGTATGCTGCCCCCTTCGTCAACGCCAAGTCCAAGACGCCTGCAATGGGGATGGCAATGAGCTATGACGAAATTTTTGAACTCTACAAGCGGATGCCTAAGACGCCGGACGTGCCGGTGTATCGCGGGTCGGAACAGTGGATGCGTCAGGCACGTGGCCCGGTGGAGAGTGATGCATGCAATGACTTGATCCAGCGTGCAATGGCAAGACCGATTGATGGCCCGCCGCTCTATGTCGTTGCGATTGGTGCTCCGACGAACGTGTCTTCAGCGATTGCAAAATGCCCGGAAATCATGGAGCGGATCGTGGTGGTCTGGTTAGGTGGCCATGCCGTCAGTCACCCCACCGCGCGTGAGTTTAACCTTGGACAAGACCTGCTGGCATCGCAGACGCTTTTTGACAGTGGTGTACCTTTGATCCGCATTCCCTGTATCCCCACCGCGCAGATGCTCCGGACGACGGTTGCAGAGTTAACGCATTACATCGGCAACAAAAATCCGATGTGTGACTTTCTGCTACAGCGTTATGCAGAGCATGAAGCCATGGAGACAACACAGAAGCGTGAGCGTTGGGATGTGGAGCATATCGCTTACTGCAAAGAGATTTGGGATGTGGCAACCATTGCCATCCTCGTAAATTCAACGTGGTGTCGAAGCACGATCACCCCAAGCCCGATCCTCACGCGCGATATGACTTGGAGTGTTGATCCATCACGTCATCTGATCCGCGATCTGATCTCCATGAACCGTGATGCGATCTTCGGCGACATGTTTTACAAGTTGGCGAATATGGGCGGGTGATTACTTGGAGGTTCATTTTGACCGCAGTGCTTTAAGACGTTCTGGTCGTACCAACAGCAACACGATTGTGCATGGTAATCCGAAGAACAAGCCGCAAAGCAAATTAAAAAAGATACCATCAAAATGGATAACAGAACCCATAACCAAACGGCCTGTATAAATGGGAAATGGCCAGCCAAGATCATCAAGATAGCCATCGCTGTAATACATTTCATTAATCACTGACAATGCAGTACCGCCAATAAAAAACAGACATGCAAAGAGCAACGTAAAGAAGACCAGGCGACCGTACGGATATTCCCCAATCTTGATAAATGACGCTTCATCATTCAGATCAAATTCCGCCCCACATTCCGGACATAGATTGGCAGGCAATTGGTAGAGTGAGTATCCACATTGTCGACAGATAGCTTTTCTCGCAACGGCATCCATATCCGTAACTTGAACCTGCTTTTTCTTATCCCGCCATAATTGCCACTGTTTAAATGCGTACATCCACGCAATCAGCACAGAAATAGCATAGACAATCATCAGTATCACATATCCATGCCAAATTTCTCTGAATCGAATTGTAAATGGCAAGGAACAAAAGTAGAACAACAACCCATTTAGAAAGAACGCAGGGAAAAAGTTTATCCAAAATTTTGATGATCTAAACCAATACATACAGGCTGTACTTTGTAAACCAATACTCTTACTGATTATGTCACGCGGGCATTGATAAATCCATGGCCTCGATTCTGGCTTTGCGTTTGGCTTTGCCAGCTTTCATGCGGAGGAATCCGAGGAAACCAAAGACACCTGCGATGGCAAGGATGCTCAGCCCAAGCACAGGTCTAAAGGCGATCCAGCCGATGGCAATGGTGATCAGGGAAAGCATGCCACCGAGCAGTATCGCGATCAAGGCGGTGCCGCTTTCGACAAGGTTGCCGATGAAGGGAACAACGTCCGCGAGCACCGAGAGGGGTTTTAACACGGTGGCAAAGCCGATGACCATGAGGATGAAACCAAGACCGCGAAGCAGCCAGGTAAACATGGTGTTTTGCGCCTGCGCCTTTTTGAACATGTCATCCGCAGAGACAAGCCCCATCTCGATGAGCAGGATATCGCCACCGACGTCGGTCTTGTATTTTTCGATGTGGTTATCGACTTGCTTGCCGACCACGCTGACGGATGTTTCGGGCTTGATGATTTTGAAATGAACTTTCACATCACCGATCTGCGGGCTTTGCGGGGATTGGCCGATGTAGTAACCCCCTGCATGGGCCACAGTTTTCTGCTTGACTTCTTTGGGGAGTTTGCTGGTATCGGAGACACTGAATGCCGTCGCACCTTCAAAGGCACCGACGATGTTCTGCCCCAGTTCATATTCACCGAGAAACACGTTGGAAGCCAACTCACGGTGATCTTCAAACGGGAGTCGGCCGGGGTTTTGATGGTTGGCTTGCACTTTGAAATCGTTGGATGAAATCGCGCGATCCGACCAGACCTTGGTGTAGTCGTAGGTGGTGACCTTCTTCACCGAACCCCCCAACTGTTTTTCCTCTTTGGTGGTCTTGGACTCTTTCCACTGATACATCTGCACTTCACGAATCAAAGCCATGGCATTGGTTGTAACGCCGAACTGGTCATCATGCAGAATGTCCTGGGTCTTGGCCACGCCTGAGATGTGGATGAGTTTATCCTGCAGCGCGGGATCGACCTTTTCGGCCTTGACGGCAATGACATTGGAGCCGCCCTCCTTGAGCGTCTTGTAACGTTTGACCGCACGCCCCTCATTGAGAAACAGCACAGGAAAGGCAGCAATGATCAAAAGAATCCCAATGAAGATTCCCTTGATTGAATTGCCGATGCGGCTGCCCCACGACTCGGTGGTGACTTCGGTGTAACGGTCTGTGGACATAGCGTCTCCTGAAAATTGCTGGCGGCAAAAGATCAACGGTGCTCGTGCATCATGAGGTCAAAATTGAATTGTGTGGATTCCCCGGACGGAAGGGAAAGTGGTCATATCATTCGTGACATCAACCCCGCAAACGATTGTGCAGATATCGCAAAAGATATCAAGTTGTCTTTCGATGCATGTATGCGAAAAAACGTGGCCGAAAAGCCACGTTTGGGAATATTGCGTTGATTGTCGAAAAAGCGTTTAGTCGCCTTGCGAGTTGAAGGCTTCCTGCTGCTGGTTATAGCGATCCCGATTGGAGCGGTGATCCATGAGCAGGAACAAACGCTCGCGATCTTCGGGTTTGATCGCATCGTTAATCTGACGATGCGCCTGAGCCAGATGGGTCCGACGTGACAGATGTGTGAGCACAATGTACTTGGCTTTGGAGCGCTCGAGCAGTTGGACGATGTGGTCCAGATGCAGATGCTTGCCGACGTTTGCACGATTGCGGTGATCGTCTTCAAGGAACGTGCATTCGGTGATGAGAATCTGCGCGTTGAGCACGTCTTCACGATCAAAGCAAGAGCCCCAGGTGGTGTCACCGGTGTAGCAGATCAGCGGGATCTCAAAGGTCTGGGTGATGTCCTCGCCCTTCTTCTTGAGTGCAACCAACTGCTCCTGTGGCAGGCCCTGCAATTCGGCTTTGAGCTTGGAACGTTTTTCGATCACACAGTACCCCAGCGAAGGCACGGTGTGATGCGTTTCAAACGCGCGGAGATAGATCGTGTTCTTGATCTCCAGCATCTCATCAGGCTCAAGCGCTTTGACGTTGTAGGGCGTCTTCTGTGCTTCGATGTCAACCCATGCACGCATGAGATTATGGATCGGCTGTTCCATCTTGGGATGGCAGATCACCGTGCCGACCCCCATGCCCTGGAAGTAGCGTTGTGAGTAGTAGTAGGCCAAACCTGCCGCGTGGTCCATGTGCCCATGGGTCAATGCGACATAGGAACTGGACAGCGCAGCGCGCGGGCAGCGGCCGATATCAAAACAGGTATCCAACTCGGGAACCTGAACCACCGATTCCTCGCCGGCAATGGAGATGCCCTGGACGCGGTACGGTGGCAGATACAGAAAACCCAATTGGGGACGGCGTGGCGGATCACGTGGGATCATATCAATATCCAATTGTTCGGATCAGCCTGTTGCTCCACTCGATATCCACGCAAACGGCTGATCCATCGACGTTTGGGACATTGATCGAAAATGCGTCGAAAGGGGATTTGAACCCCTGGCTCATCGCTGAACCGCCACCAGGCACGACCAACATTATGCGACATATCATGTCGGATTCGAGGGGCCCGGTCAACTGTCAGAGCTTTGAGATGCTCATCACAGAACCACACATGGACACCCAAATGATGCAATTGGAATGCGTTGGGTATGGCCAGTGTCATATTCCCTGCATCTGAATATGTGATACCATTGGGTTAAATTCGCCCCATTTTGGCCCTGATGTACGACTGCCGGGTGGGCTTGACGAGATGATCGGGGAAACCAAGACATGTCTGACATGATGTCCCAGACAACTTCCCAACACGTGCTGGTTCTGGATGAAAATCAGGCCACGGGGCAATCCACCAGCCAACTGCTCAAGCAGCACGGCTTTGTTGTGACCACTGTCGCTGAATCACAAGAGGCTTTGCAAGTGCTGCAATTCGACCCGCCGCTCTTGCTGATCATGGGCCATTGCGACAAGACCGAACAGACGCTGCAAACGCTTGAGCAGGTTAAATCGATCTCGCCTCAAGTCCAGATCATTCTGCACACCTGTGAATGTTCTGTTGCGATTGCACAAAAGGCACTGAATCTGCAGGTTTTTGCCCTTGTCGAAAAATCCCAGGACGCTGAGCACTTGCTCGACACGGTTCATCGCGCGATCCATCAATACGATGCCTTGGCTTTGCAGCGATCGGAGATGCGCTTTGCCACCATCGTCAACGACCTGAATGACATGGTGCTTCGCTATCTGCCTGACGGGACGATCACCTTTGCCAATCGCGTGTTCATGGACTTGTTTGCCCTGTCCGCCATACAGCTCAAAGGCAAGCAGATATTTGAGTTCATCCACCCCAAGCAGCTGGTGAATCTCAAGCAATTACTCAAGCAATTCACCCCCCATAACACCGTCCATACCATGGACGTGAAACTGCATCTGCCATCCAAACGCGAAGCGTGGTACCGTTGGACCAACCGTGCGATTTACGACAATCATGACCGCATCCAGGAAATCCAATCAACATTACATGACATCACCGACACGATTTACTCAGAGCGGTATCTGCTTTCACGCGTCACGCAAAGCAACAATCAACTCGACGAAACGCACAAGCGTTTGTCAGTGGAAATTGCCAGCCATCGCAAAGCCCAATCGCAACTCCGCCAACACGAAGCGGAACTGGCGCATGTGGCAAGGCTCAACATCATGGGGGAAATGGCTTCAAGCATTGCACATGAACTCAATCAACCCCTGGCAGCCATCGCCAATTACACCCGTGGTTGCATCAAACGACTTGAACGAGTCAAAGACCTGCCCCCTGCGATCCTTCAGGCCATGGAGGGCGCAGCCCGTCAATCCGATCGTGCTGGGCAGATTCTCCGGCGTCTGCGGGACCTGATCCAAAAAAGACCGACTCAAAAACAGCAACTGGCCATGGAAAGTATCTTTGATGAAGTTCGTCAATTCATTCTCCCCCTGCTTCAGAATCATGGCATGAAATTAAATGTCCGCAATGAACTGACCCAGCAAATTGTCAATGTCGATTCCATTCAGATCCAACAGGTTTTCATCAACCTCATCCGCAATGCCATCGAGGCCATGACACCGGTCAAACCAGAACACAACCTTATCACCGTTCACCTGCACCAGAAAGACAAGGACACCCTCACCGCGGAGGTCATCGATCAGGGACGTGGCCTGGAAGACAAGAATCCCGCGGAGCTTTTTGACATGTTCGTCTCCACCAACCCGCAGGGCATGGGCATCGGCCTTGCCATTTGCCGAACCATCATCGAATCGCACGGCGGGCGTTGTCATGCAGCCAATCACCCTGAGGGTGGCGCCGTCTTCAGCTTTACCCTCCCGATATCCGCCGATGAAGATGATGCCAGCAACCAGGCCATCACCGCAATGTCGCTGTAACCCAACGAGTAACCCACCCACCGCCAATTAGAAAAACAACGAACCTGATTTTGCAACGCATCACGCTCACACAACCCATCGACGATCCATCCGTTCGCACCTTCGAAGGACTGCACACGCAGCCCAAGGTTCTGATCGTCCTCCGCTGGCTATGTCACCTGCGCTGGCTGGCAGTCCTCGGGCAGGCGTTAGCCATCGCCTTGGGATATCTGATTCTGCAACTGCCCCTGCCTTTGAGCACCCTGGGCATTTGGGTCGGCGTGGCGGTGGGATCGAATCTGTTATTGACGGTGTACCTGCTTGGGAGCAGTTCCCCGCCACGCGTTCTCGTACCACTGGTTTTACTCCTGGATGTCATCCTACTCACGGGCATGCTCGGTTGCACCGGTGGTGCTGCCAACCCGTTTTGTGTGTTCTATCTGATTCACGTTGCCATGGCCGTCGTCGTCGCACGCTCCGGCTGGAGTTGGATCGTCCTGGTCACCACGTTGATTTGTTATGCCCTGATATTCTTCGTCGATGATCAGATTTTCGCACCAAGCGACCTGCCCGCGTGGGTCTTGCGTATCGGGTCATGGTTGTCATTGGCACTCACGGCAGTCGTACTCACGTACTTCGTTGGACAACTGCGAACCACATTGCGCAACCGTGAACGTCAAATCAGCTCCATGGCAGACCGCGTGAATCGCTCGGATCGCCTGGCAGCCCTGACCGCTTTGGCAGCGGGCGCCGCTCATGAGTTGGGCTCACCCTTGGGAACGATCATGCTCGCTGCCTCGGAAATGCAGCATCAGATTCAACAAGGCCAATCCCCTGCTGACCTGCCTCACCTGCGTGAAGACCTCGATCTGATTGCCCAGCAGGCACAGCGCTGTCGCCGGATACTCGATAGCATGAATGCCGACACCGTGAGACATGCCGATGAAGATCCGACCCTCTTCACCGCTCCGCAGTTGCTCGATGCACTCAAAGCCGAGCTCATGGCTAGTCACTGGGACCAACTCCAAATCCTCGACCGCATGGGACAGACCCCCATCACCACCCGCCAACACACGCTCATCCAGGCGTTGAGCATCCTGCTTCACAATGCACTCGATGCCTCCGCGGAAACACAAACCCCCGTCACCTTGACCATCCAGCAAGCCGACAAAACCTGTCAATGCGTTATTCAGGATCAAGGCAGCGGCATCAGTGGCGAACAACTCCAACACCTGGGCGAACCCTTCCGCACTACCAAAAGCCCCCAACAAGGCATGGGACTTGGACTATTCCTTGCACGCCTGATGACCGAACAACTCCACGGCAAACTCACCATCCACTCCGCCCCGGGCAAAGGCACCATCGCCGTGCTGCAATTTGAAAATCAATAACGTAAAATTGGCTTTCAACCATGAACACGTCCAATCTCCATCCGGGGCCTGCACGCTATTTGATGCAGTTAATCATGATCAGCAGCCTATGCTTTTTGAGCTGGTTGTTGATGATGCTCATCCATGAAACAGGTCACGTCTTGGCAGCAATCCTCACCGGTGGGCATGTGCATCAAGTCGCCTGGCATCCAACAGTCTTTTCACACACCGATGTTCACCCCAACCCCTCACCACTGCTCGTGGTTTGGGGCGGACCTGTCGTTGGGGTGGGCATCGCACTTTTGACCCTGCTGCTTCATCGCTGGATCGACAAAGCCACTGCGTATCTCTCTGAGTTCTTTGCGGGGTTTTGCCTGTTGGCCAACGGTCTGTACATCGGCATCGGTTGGGTTGACCAGATTGGCGATACAGCTGTAATGCAGAAACATGGGACACCGATCTTTGTCATGATCGTTTTTGGACTGCTATGTGTTCCAACGGGCTTATTGCTTTGGCATGGCATCAGCTGCAAAGTCGGCCTGGCAAGAACCAGCCAATGCACGCTGAACCCCAAACATGTCTGGCTGACACTGGGATTGGCAATCCTGCTCGGTGTTATCGGATTGCTGGTCGGGAATCCGGGCTGACTTTCAATTCTCAGGGCATGAATAATTTTGCCATCCATGCTGTCTTTATGGTTTGAGCCTGCTATGATGAGTAACATGTTTCTGTATCTGTTTCTCAGCAAGGAACGCCATGTCCTCCGTCCGTGAAATTGCCAAGCGTGCAGGCGTCTCGATCACCACCGTCTCCCGCGTGCTCAACAACCATCCCAAAGTCAATTTGGAGATGCGCGACCGCGTCCTGGCGGAGGTCAATCGGATGCGCTACGCCGCCGCTGCCGGGCGCCCTGAAGTCGTGAATCTGGGCCTGGTCTATATTGCTGAGTCCTCCGCCTCATTTATGCTTAATTCACCGTTTGACATGGCTTTACTGCAAGGTATGGCATCGGAAATGAACCAGCGGAATTACAACTTATTGATTCTCGATGCAGGCCATGACATCAAGCCCGGCGAGACTTTCACGCAAATGTTTCACCGTCGAGGCATTCGGGCGGCCGTGATTCGTGGCGGATCACGGGATCGTCATCTGTGTGCCCAAATTGCTGCTGAAGGATTCCCAAGTGTTGTTATAGCAGAACGTTTCGGTGATTCAGGCGACGAAGCCAAAGTGAGTTTCGTCCGCAGTGACTCGCGTGAAACATCGCTTCAAGGCGTCCGTCATCTCATTTCCCAGGGTCATCGACGAATTGCGATCTGCCTGAATTGGAACTCTGATGATGACCACACCGATCGCTATGAATCCTATGTCCAAGCCCTGGACGAAGCAGGCATTGAGCTTGATCAGCGCATGGTGATCCGCTTACCTGCAGACCGTCGCAGCGGCGGACAGCTTATCCACCGTTTACAATCAATAAACCCTTTCCCGACAGCAGTTTTCATTACTGACCCACAAATGGCAATCGGGGCTTTACACGAAGCATTGAACCTGGGAATCCGTGTCCCGGAACAGTTTTCGATCCTGGGTTTTGATGATGCCGAGCTGCGACTTGATACGTTCCCATCGATGGCAGCCGTCTGTCAGGACGCCCGCCAGGTCGGTGCCGTCGCCGCCCAGGCCGCGCTGGAATTGCTTGCCAATCCTGACGCCCCACCCCAACGCCACGTCCTCAACACCTGGCTGCAAACCCAGGGCTCCATCGGCCCGGTTCCCACGAAATAATCATCACCTTCAAAAGCCAGCCATTGAATCGCTGATTTTTTGATGCGATTGATTGACTTGCGATCTCGACGCGCTATGATGAGAAACATGTTTCTCAAAACATCTCAAAAAGTCTAATTCGGCATATCATTAATCCGACCCGGCTGACTGAGGATACGTACACTTTCATCACAAAGGATTAACCCATGGCACCACACCGCAACGCACGCATGGCATTTACCCTCATCGAACTGCTGGTCGTGATATCCATCATCTCGCTGCTCATCTCCGTGCTGCTGCCTGCGTTGGGTGCTGCCCGAAAGTCCGCCAATGCCACGCAATGCTTGAGCAAGCTGCGTCAGATCGGTCAATCCCTGATTATTTACACGCAGGACTATAAGCAATCCCTGCCCCCCGGCACCGTTTCCGAAGCAGTCGCCGGAGCAGGCAATTCGACCAACTGGGGCGTGCAGGTGTTGAACATGATGGGCGCCAAAGGCGTGACCTTCAGCCAGCAAGCTGCCAACGGCAACAGCCTGGCGCGTTCCTTTCTGACCGACCACGATACCATTGCCCCCACCGCCTCCAACAGTAACCCGCTGCATTACTCGGCTCATCCACGACTGATGCCAGACGTTTCAACATCTGAATCATCAGGCAGTCCATACACCGGGAAACGCAAACCCGTGACCATCGATGCCATCAAAAATCCGTCGGACCTGATCATGGTTTACGATGGCACACAGATCGCCGGTGGCAATAGCGCTTCTGTCGGACTGGGACTTGACGCGGATCGTATTTACTATGACACGTACCTGGTCTGGGGTGTGAGCGGTCAGCCATCGGATCGCGCTCGTGCAGGTGAAAACCGTGATGCTGCAAGCTGGGGTGATACCAATGTTGGTGAGATTCGCTATCGGCACATGAACAATTCCCGAGCCAATACTGTGTTTGTGGATGGCCATGCCGCAGCGATCAAATACAACGGGAACAACGGCACGGATATCTTCCGCAAAAATATGAATGTCCGTTTCTAAACCAACCCCATTGCAATCTCATCACGTTCATCTCAGAAAGTCCGTGGCGACTTGCCAACGATCGGCGTTCTTCATGACGCAGTGAATCTGCAAACAAACTGCAAAAAATAGTTCTTCACAATGACAGCCAGGCATGGCATCATGTCTGCTTTATCCCCACCCAAACACTTTGCCCATTGCCCAAACGAGAAACCTTACCGATGAAAACATGCTTGCTGTCGTTTCTGTTCTGTCTTGCACTTTCTGCTAATCCTGCTTTTGCAGACACCTTGCCCAAAGGTGGCAAAACCATCATCGCGCCTCATCCCACGCCCGGCAATAACGACGGGATGAATTTCTCAGGCAAAGACGCAAGCATGCAGATCGTCCCCAAAGAGGGTGGCGGCTATGCCTATCGCATCACCGTCAACAAGCCTGGTAATCGCCGTTGGGATGTCCAGCTCAACACCGTGATCCCTTCAGCGATCCGTCAGGACCATGTGTACATGGTGCGTTACGACGCGCGTTGTATTGAGTCGATGAATCAGGAAGGCACCGCACACGCCAATGTCGAAAAAAACGGCCCGCCGCATAGCAAGACCATGAGTCGCGCGGTGGACTTCGGCACGCAGTGGACCACCATCAACCTTCCCTTTGTCGTCCGCAAGGGATTTGCATTCGATGCGGGAGGCTCAGTTTTTACGCTGCATCTTGGGTCTGCCATGCAGGTCATTGAACTTGCCAACATTCAGCTCATTGACTTTGGTGATCAAATCGACATCAACACCTTGCCCAAAACCAAAGCGACCTATCCCGGTATCGCAGCCGATGCGCCCTGGCGAAAGGAAGCTGCCAAGCGCATCGACCAATACCGCAAAGCCAATCTACAGATTCAAGTTGTGGATTCGCAAAATAAACCTGTGAACAATGCCAAGGTTCACATCGCTCAGCAGCGTCATGCCTTTGGCTTTGGCACCGCGATGAATATCCGTTACATGAATTCAGGTGATGCGAACATCCCGGCCTATGAAAAGGCGCTGCTTGACCGGTTTAACACCGTGGTTTTTGAGAATGGTTTGAAGTGGTTTGCCATGGATCGACACACCAATGAACAAGCCGTTGCCAAGGGAATCAAGTTTGTCAAAGACAACGACCTTTACATGCGTGGCCATGTCTTGGTTTGGCCGAGTAAACGCCATGTGCCCAAACCCATTGGCCAGATGATCGATACGCTCAAAGCGAATCCTGATGATCAGGCAACACGTGAAAAACTCCGCAAAGCCGTTGAACATCGCATCAACTGGATCACCCGTGATATGGCAGGCAAGCTGGATGACTGGGACGTGGTCAACGAAACCTATGCCAACCATGACATCATGGATGTGCTCGATCCACAGGGAACACCGCATGGCAAAGGTGTCATGGTCGATTGGTTCAAGCTCGCTCATCAAGGTGATCCCAATGCCAAGCTGTTTCTCAATGACTACGGCATTCTCACCAGTGGCAATCACTGGAACACCCATCAACAGTACTTTTACGAAACACTCAAAGACCTCAAAGAATCGGGCGCTCCCATTCATGGCATCGGCATGCAAAGTCACTTTGGCGCATCGCTCACCGCCCCCACACGTCTTTGGGAAATTCTCGATCATTACAGCCAACTTGGCCTGCCGATTAAAGTCACGGAGTTTGATATCAATCTGGATGATGATGACATCAAAGCTGAATACACCCGCGACTTTTACACTGCAATCTTTGCCCACCCCAATGTCGAAGCGCTACTGAGTTGGGGCTTCTGGGCCGGCCGACACTGGCGTCCCGAAGCAGCGTATCTGGACATGCAATTCAAATCGCGTCCCAATGACATTGCCATGCGCAAGCTGCTTTTTGAAGACTGGTGGACCAACACCACGGTTAACACCAATCACGCTGGCAAGATCAATCAACGAATCTTCAAAGGTCGCCATGTAATCACGGTGACATGGCCAGATGGTAGCACAACATCCAA
>JBICHS010000662.1:0-3324 GCA_043101135.1 Phycisphaeraceae bacterium JB051 | reverse complement strand
CACAAATGAAATAACGCTCGCAAGAAGAAGAGTTCCAATAGTTGTCACGGAATTGAGAAACAAGCATGTTATAACGCCGAAGAACAGCGAAACTATATAGAAGCCAAATAGAGTTGAGATATAGTCTTTAACGCCAGATTTCTTCTTGATACTTTCAAATAACGCAATGAAAGACAAAGCGAACCATGGTAAACCTGCGAGTGAGATTCTGTAAAAATAATTTGAAACGGTGGTTTTTAGCACGTTGCTCTTTGTGCTAGTTTCAATATCTGGAGATGTGCTTGGTGAAGTAGTATATGATTTTAATTTTTCTATCATCCATTTACGTGAAAATTCTATATCGCTATTGGTAAAGGTTTGGTTGCGGTCCAGTTCGCCAACTCGCTCAATTATTCCAAGTACACGCTCAATTCTATTCAGGTTTGTGTTTTGCGTGTACCAATCATATGCAAACCAAGCACAAGCCAGAGTAAACAAAATACATAATATCCAAGGAATTACTTGCTTTGGCTTTTCGGCTAATGCAACAATTATTGAAGATAATTCGTTTATCATGCATCCTATGTTAACAAACAAAACCGCGGGATGAAGTGTTGGCCTCATTCTGCGGTTTTGTGTTTTGTGTTTTGTGCGACAGGTGGCGTGTCGTTTGTCTTTTCGTTTTTCGACCCCTGGGGTTGAAATCCCAGGGCTTTAGTTCCAGTGGCGGGGGGGTGTTGGTGGGGGTGAGGTTAAGGCATGGCGTTGGTGGGTGGGGGTGTCGTTGAGGTTTGGTGGTGATTGGGGTTGTTGTGCGCGATTCGTGTTGTATTGAACCATAAAAAAAACGCAGATTGAAGCGTTCACTTCGATCTGCGTTTTTTGATGTTGTGATTTTATTTTGTTTACAGACCCATCAGCAATTTGCCGGGGTTTTCCAGGCAGCTCTTGATGTCGTTGAGGTAACGGGCTGCGGCGCCGCCGTCGACGAGACGGTGATCGTAGCTCAAGCTCAAAGGCATCATCAGACGCGGGACGATGTTACCGTCCTTGGTGACGATCGGCATCATGCGGCTGCGGCCAACCAGGAGGATGGCAACTTCGGGCGGGTTGATGACCGGGGTGGAGTAGGTGCCACCGATCGCGCCGAGGTTACTGATGGTGAAGGTTGAGCCACGCAGGTCTTCGATGCCGAACTTGTTGGAACGGATGTTCTCGACGATGGCTGCCATCTCCTCGGTGATCTCTGCGATGTTCAGGGCATCGGCGTTACGCAGGGAGGGGACAACCAGACCACGGTCGGTGTCGACTGCAATGCCGATGTTGATGTACTGCTTGTAGATGACTTCGCCGGCTTCCATGTCGACGGATGCGTTGATGGACGGGTTCTTGCGAAGCGCCATCGCACAGGCTTTGATCAGGAAAGGCATGGTGGTGAGCTTGAGACCTTGTGCTGCAAATTCATCCTTGGAATCCTGACGCATGGCTTCGAGGTCGGTGATGTCCGCATCGTCGAAGTTGGTGACATGGGGGATGGTGGTCTTGGAGGTGACCATGGTCTTGGCGATGGTCTGACGAATCTTGGCCATCTTGTCTTTGGTGATCGGGCCATAGGAATCGTTGGACGCTTCGCCGGGGGTGTCCATGGCTTTTTTGCGTTCGATGACGGGTGCCATGCTGCGGGCCGCTGCGATGATGTCTTCACGAGTGACGCGACCACCTTCGCCGGAGCCTGCGATGTTGTTGAGGGAGACACCCAGTTCACGGGCCAGTTTGCGGGTTGCCGGACCAGCGGGGACGCCTGCAGCGGACTTGGGCGCGACCTTGCGTGAGACCGGTGCTGCCGGTGCCGGGGCGGGCTTGGCGGGAGCAGGCTTGGGCGCTTCGGCTTTGGGTGCTTCTTGAGCAGGAGCTTCTTCTGCTGCGGGAGTTTCTTCTTCCGCAACTTCTTCAGCCGGTGCTTCCGGTGCTGCTTCTTCGACAGGTTCTTGAGCCGGAGCTTCTTCTTCACCGCCACTTCCGCCGCCTTCACCGTCATTGAGTTCGAGGATGGCCTGGCCGATCTTCACGGTGTCACCGGCTTTGACCATGATTTTGCCCACGGTACCAGCGGAGGGTGAAGGCACTTCGACCATGGCCTTATCGGTTTCGATTTCCAGGAGGGGTTGATCTGCGGAGACAGATTCGCCTTCGGAGACCAGTACGTTGACGACGTCGCCACCTTCAATGTTTTCGCCTAAGTCAGGCAGTGTGAATTCGGCCATTTCGATTTGTCCTTCAATACTCAGTCGTTGACTGTTTGCTAATTCTATTTTCAATACGCTTGTTCTGCGTATCAATCTTCAATCTGTATTCGACCCGTGACCCCGGAGGATCACGGCTTTGGATTACACCGTAAACGGGTTGGGCTTGTCGGCGTCGATGCCCAGGTCCTTGACGGCCTTGGCAGCGATCTTCTTGTCGAGTTTACCATCACGGGCGAGCTTGTAGAGCGTGGCCACGACGATACACTCGGCATCGACTTCAAAGAAGCGACGCAGGGCTTCGCGGGTTTCGCTGCGACCAAAGCCGTCGGTGCCCAACACGTACATGCCGTTCTTGATCCATGGCAGGAGCTGCTCGGGCACCGCACGGACATAGTCGCTGGCTGCGATGATCGGGCCTTCTTCGCCTTCAAGGACCTGCTCGATGTAGCTGACTTTGGGGTCCTGGTCTGCGTGGAGCATGTTCCAGCGTTCGCAGTCCTGAGCGTCACGACGCAGTTCGTTGTAGCTGGTGACGGACCAGACCTTGGACGAGACGTTGTACTTGTCTGCCAGGATGTCCTGAGCCTTGAGCACTTCGTTGAGGATGGCACCGGAGCCGAAGAGCTGAACGTTTGCCTTGGCCTTCTTGGCCTTGGTTTCCTTGAACGGGTAGATACCCTTGACGATGCCTTCCTCGACACCTTCTGGCATGTCGGGATGGACGTAGTTTTCGTTTTCGACGGTGATGTAGTAGATCCAGTCTTCGTTGTTTTCGTACATGCGTTTCATGCCATCAAAGACGATGACATTGGTTTCGTACGCGAAGGCAGGATCGTATGCCTTGACGGTTGGGAAGGCGATGGCATTGAGGATGGAGTGACCGTCCTGATGCTGAAGACCTTCACCGTTAAGGGTCGTGCGACCGGCGGTGCCACCGAGCATAAAGCCACGGGCACGCATGTCACAGGCAGCCCAGACCAGGTCACCGATGCGCTGGAAGCCGAACATGGAGTAGTAGATGAAGAAGGGGATCATGGCCACGCCGTGTGAGGTGTGGCTGGTGCCTGCAGCGATGAAGCTGGACATGGCGCCGGCTTCG
>JBICHS010000661.1:0-2640 GCA_043101135.1 Phycisphaeraceae bacterium JB051 | reverse complement strand
GGTGCACAGCAGTTGTGTTTGGCATTGAATGATGTAGCCGTCAGGCACTTCATCCGAACCAGCTTCGCCCCAGGTACCGTGAATCGGGCCTTCAATACCGCTGGTCTTCGCCTCAACAGGCCGACCGTTGGCTTTGACCTGACCGTCGAGTGTTGAAGCGATTGGAGCGCCTTGCTTGTCCCAGACCACCACGTTGCGATCCAGATCACCGTATTGTTCTTCGGCAAAGTCCAGCACCACCGGCTCAAGACGATTGCCTGCCGTGATTGAAGCGTCAGTTCGCTTTTCAGGCTCAAGCATGTCGCACTTCTCAAGCCATGTCGTATAGGCGTTGCGATTGCGGAAGGTTGGCATTCCAAGGATTGTTGCGACGTCGGATGCACCAACACGGTGATGACGTTGTTCGATTTCAATTGCACTGAGTACCATAGTTATCCCATCCTGTCTTCTTCGATTTTGTAGATGCGTTCAGCCTGCTTTTGCGTGAACGTGCGAATGTTTTTGTCGATCAGATCGGAGATAAATTCGATTTCCCAATCCGTCGGGTCGATGCCACATGCGTCGATTTCGCGGACGAGTGTGTAAAGTTTGTCGTGGTCAATTTGAGTCATTTGCGGTCGGTGCCTTTAATTCGATTGCACATTCTGATCAGTCGCATGGCATACAAATGAGCTTGATCAACATCTGCCAATACTTTCCCGTTGCCGACAAACATGATTTTTCCAGTGTTTTCTGTGAACCCAACAGCTTCATTGGTTGGTTCATCACGTAACTGGAATAGATTGTGCTGATCTGAAATCTCCATCACGCCACCTGACCTTCAAACTGCTCGGCCCGAAGTTCACCGTCAGTCGCTTCGGCGGTCAGCACCACGATCTTGTGGTGACGTGCCAAGTCTGCGACATGGGCGCGGTTATGAGGATCCAAACCTTCCCAGAAGTTCTGCGGCAGGATCAGGATGCCACGTTCACCGACAATCGGTGCTGCAACATCAAACGCTTTGGTCCAACGTTCACCTTCAGAAAGTTCACAAAACAGCGTTTCACCACGGAGTCGGTGATTCGTGTACAACCGGCCATCCTTAACGAAAAGCTGATCGTTCTTGATGGCGTTAGACAGAACGTTGTCGATGAGTTTGGCAGAGTCGCGGAGACGTGATGCGGTGACGGCTGCTTCATTGGCCTGGTCGCGTGCGTCCTTTGCTTCACGAAGTTTGGACATCGCGTTACGGATCAGAGCCCCCTGCTCAAGCGCAGTGCTTGCATCTTCCATGGCCTGATGTGCGGCTTCAAGTTCATCAGCGGCCGGAGCTTTGGTCGCGGTGCCTTCGAGAACCGCTTCGTACATAGCAACGGCTTCTGCGTATTCTTCGGCTGCTCTGAGAGTTGTACGAGCATACTCAAATTGCTCTTTGAGCAGGCGATCATGAGCTTGTGCTTCAGCCAGTTCTTGTTCAATCTTCTTAATCCGACCGGCAGACGACTCAATTGCACGTTTCTTATCCGACAAGTCAGCAGTAGCTTGATCAACTGTTGGACCACTGTAATTGGCCTTAGCCTCATTCAACTTTTCACGCGCTTCAGCCAGTTGAGTTGCGGACCGCTCTGCAGCAACCTGACGTTCCTGCAACACACGCAAGTTGCCAGATGCCAGTGAACATGCATTGCGAAGCTTCTGCTCATCATGCTCGCCAGACATATCCACACCACTGGCCGATTCCTCATGGGCTTTGGCCTGGCCTTCCTTGAGATTGGCTTCGTTTTCCTTGTTACGGGCCGCTTTTTCAAGGTCACGCTTTGCCTGGGATGCAACCTCGAGCATGTCTTTCCCTGCCCATGTTGCTGCGGAAACATAATCGGCCATATCCTCACCGATGACATCGGCGAAAGCCTTGGAGGTTGGCTCCACGCCGGTGATGCTGATCAATGCCTTGATACGCTGGCGATCAGCGGCAGCTTGGTCTTTGAGCGGAGGATTGACCAGGTCGGCAATGTTGAGTTTGCCTTCAAGGCTGGAAACCTCGACCTCACCGGCACGTGTGGTTTTCGCGCCGACATGAATCATCGCCCCCATCCCGTTGACACGACCTGCAGTCGGCGAATCATCGCGTGTTTGCAGCTTGCCATTGCCCGATGTCAGTGCTTCGACAGACTTAAGTGCATGTGTCTTTCCGCGACCATTACGGCCACGCAGGACGACGACACCACCATCTGCAGGACACTTGATTTCCAATGCCTCGATCGGCCCGATATTCTGAATTTCAACGTTGGATTGAATCATCTCATTTGCTCCCGAATCGTTTGAGTAAGTTGTATTCGCGTTGTGCGGTTTCAAGACTGGCTTCGAGCTATTCGACACGTTCACGGAGTCGCATTTCATTGCCGTATTCACGGTCGAGGATATCTGCGACATCTGCGATTTTTCCGTGGTTCTGCAGGATTTCCTGAGAAACCATCGAAGCGACTTCCACTGCTTTGGGACGTTTAGCGGCTTGAATCATGATGAAAATCCCCCTTGTCAATTTTGTGAAACACCCAGGCACCCAAACCTGTGGCGATGACGAGTAGAGCAGCAAGCATGATGCATCGCAGCGGATTACCTGCTGCCCAGTAACAAGCGCCAATGACACCTGAAACCAGC
>JBICHS010000660.1:0-4865 GCA_043101135.1 Phycisphaeraceae bacterium JB051 | reverse complement strand
AACCCTAAACCCCACCCCCCCTTAAAACATGCAAGACAATTTCCCTGATATCAAACTGCTGGTCTTCGACGTTGATGGTGTATTCTCCGATGGAGGCATTATCCTTTCGGACGTGGGCATTGAAACAAAACGCTACAACGTCCGCGACGGCTTTGGTGTGGTTGCAGCCCGCAAGATGGGCATTGAAGTCGGCATTCTCACCGGCCGAGCCAACCGGAATGTGACCCTGCGCATGCGTGAGCTGGGCATCCCCCATGTCGTAAGTAAATGCACACACAAAGGTGAAGGCATTGAACGTGTCGCCAAGCTGTATGACATCCCGCTGGAGAATATCGCGTACCTCGGTGACGACCTGATCGACTTACCGGCAATGACCCGCGTGGCTTATCCCATGGCCGTTGCAGATGCGGAGGAACCGGTCAAAGCGCATGCCAAGTACATCACTGCTTACCCCGGCGGCCACGGTGCCGTGCGTGATGCCATCAACCACGTGCTCGGGAAACTGGGGCGCTATGATGAGTTGGTGCAGATGTATTTGGATATGTGAGTGATCGTGTGGTTCGGGGTGTGATTAACCGTTCATTTCAAGGCATCCCCTGGGGTTAAAACCCCAGGGCTTTAATGTGCATGCGAACGCGACAGGCGAGATGTGTTTGACGTTGTGATGTGTGCATGCGAATGCGACAGGCGAGACATGTTTGACGCTGTGATGTGTGCATGCGAACGCGACGGGCGAGATGTGTTTGACGTTGTGATGTTTGAATACCAAAGACAGTCACGCGGTTTCATGCTGCGTGCGCATCTTGCCTGCGAGTAACGCATATTGAAATAAAGCCCCGGGGTTTTAACCCCAGGGCCGAATGTCGTTTGATTCACACACGCACCGTCATGCATGTGCTGAACTTCAATATTCAGTTGTCACTTCCGGGGCTTCCGGGGGCGGGGGGCTAGCCCATGAACTTGGCGAAGTGGCTTTCCTGGATGGGGGTCACGACTTCGAGTACGTCATGGAGTACGCGGGCGGGTGACTGCACCGCATTGACTTCGTAGATGATCTCATCGGGATAGTGATCGAGCACCGGCTTGGTCTCGGCTTCGTAGACTTTCCAACGATTACGGATCACGTTTTCGTCGGCATCGTCTGCACGGTTTTCCTTCACTGCACGACGACGCAGGCGATCGATCATCGCTTCTTCATCTTCACAGACCAGGTGGACCACTGCGTAGATTTCGACCAGTTCGTCCATCATCTGAGCCTGCTCGAGTGTGCGGGGAATGCCATCGAGAATCAGCAGGTCACTGTTGGGTTTGTATTCGTGAGTTGCACAGCGGCTTTGGATGGACTGATGCCACATGCGGACGGTCACATCATCGGGGACCAGTTCGCCACGTGAGGAGTATTCGTAAAAGATTTTGCCCAGTTCGCTGTGGATGTCGAGGTTGCGGAAGACATCGCCACAGGCACAGTGGAAGTAGCCGGGAATGCGACCGAGAATTTTACCTTGTGTTCCTTTACCTGACCCCGGTGCACCCAACAGTAAAGCAGTCTTGAATCGATTTGGCATGGTAGTTTTGACCTGATGATGATTAATTGAGAAAGACCCAGGCACCGCCCCGGCTCCATCGAGCGACGGCCCCACAAGATACGTCCCAGTTTACTTCTCACATGTCAGCGGCATCGGACCTCCATGGCCGAAAACCCGCATGTGTTACGCATCGACCAAACTGGCGGGATTGGCGGCGGATTCTTCAAGCACTTCAGGATCACGGCGAGCCAGCGACTTCATGTCAACATGACCGGTTCCACGGATCGAGGTGTTGACTGCCGAACGCACCCAATCAAGGCTGCCGGAATACCATTCATATGCAAAACCGAGAATGATGATGGCCAAAAACGGCAAGCCAACGATCAATGCTTCTTTGGGGAATTGGCGGAAGACGGCGGCCCAGGGATAGGTCAACGCAACTTCTACGTCAAAGACAAGATAAAACAGTGCAACAATATAAAAACGCAGGTCGAACTGAACCCATGAGGTCCCGATCGTCGGTTCACCGCATTCGTAAATCGCCTTCTTTTCACGGTTGGGCATGTTGGGCCGAAGAAACCAGCCGCCAACCAGGCCACCGATGACGAAAAGAATCCCGAAGCCGGCAAATAGCGTGATGGAAAGTAACTGCTGCATGGCGGGAGTCATTCCTGTCCATTAAATCCTGTTCAAGCTCCGGACAAACCGGTCGTCAGAGCGATGACATCTTACTCTGCATAGGGATACGGGACAACCACGATGCGGATTTGAGACATCGGTTTCGGGTTTCGGGTTTCGGGTTTCGGGTTTCGTTCGAATCTTAAACCGCTTGCGGTTTAGCGCGTTCTGCGAGATTCGAATGATTCATGGTGTTCGTCAGATTTTTGGAGCGCTAAACCGCAAGCGGTTGCGCCAAGGCCGTGAACTACTCGCTGCGGCGTTTGTGCATGCGACGTAGCGCCCAAGCACTGACACTTGGGAAGGCGGTGGCCAACCCCAATCCCAAGCGCGTGGGCCAGTGGGGCCAGACTTCGGGTTTGGGCTTGGAACGGGCGATGTTCTTGAGGATGCATTTGGCGACATGCTCGGGCTTTTGCATAAAGGCATCGGGGGTGTTGAGGCCAACGGAGTCTTTACCGGCCTTGTCAGCGACGCGGTTGAAAAACTCGGTGTACGTACCGATGGGATGCACGGAGCTCACAGCGATGTGCGTGCCGGTGAGTTCGGCGCGGAGTGCACCGGCCAGTGAATCCTGCGCCGCCTTGGTGGCTGCGTAGTACCCATACATCGGCAGGCTGATCTCCGAACAGGCGCTGGCGCAGATGATGATCTGCCCACCGCCCTGCTTTTTCATGATGGGAATTGATTGTTTGAGGCAGCGCACCGTGCCATAGAAATTGGTTTCGAACATGTCACGAATCTGCTGATCGGTCGCGTCGGCAATGCTGGCAAAGAGCCCATACCCGGCGTTGGCGAACATGACATCAAGCTTGCCGACCTGTTCGAGGGTCTGCTCAAAGAGCGTGGTCACACTGTCATCATCACAGACATCACATGGGATGACGGTTGCCTCACCGCCCTGCTTGGTGATCTGCTCAGCGGTTTGTTCCAATGCCTCAAGTCCGCGAGCTGAGAGGACAACGCGCATGCCCACTGCCGCGCAGGCCTTGGCGGTGGCTTTACCGATGCCGGAGCTGGCGCCGGTGATGAGAATGGTTTTGCCAACAAGGTGCTTGGTGTTCATGAGGGCATGATAGCCGATTGCCGCATGAACATGCGATCACTGGACCTCCACGAGTCTGACGTAACTGAGCATGACCCAATTGCGCGTTTGAATCGTAACGGGCTTGTTTCCCACAACAATCTCACCGGTACTGACGTCAGGCTTTTTGCGATTGACGGTTAACGTAACATCGCCACCTTCCAGACCGCTGATCAGCACATCGGCATCGGCGCCACCGCGCGGCAGGCAACGCAGATCCAACCGATACTTGCCCGGCTGCGCCTTGAACTTGAACACCGCAGCTTCCTTCTCAAACATCACACCGTCACGCGAGGCCTTGTTGGCAATCCAATGGGTATCACCATTCTTGACCCCCTGCGATGTAAAGCCATACCCGCGTTGCTCGTTGTAGATCACATCAAATCCGACCGGCGTGTAAGGCCTGGGTGCCCCCAGATCAAAGCTCTCGACATATTTGTCATCGCCCATGTCAAATAGATACGTCTTTAATTTCGACTTGGCGTGACGTGTCCTGGTCCAATCCGCATACCATTGCTTGCTCTTGTCAATCGCCTCAAGCAATACGTCGGCATGCTGCACATCACTCAGATACACCGGAAGGGCGGCGAGTTTGATGCCACGTGTTTGAGAGACCGACTGATCGTGACCAAAAGCATCGGTGATCTTTGCAGCCCCCAACTCCCAATCGATCGTGCCTTGATCAGTGACCGACCAGATCGCCATGGCAGGTTTGCCGTCTTTGATCCATGCGTAAGCCCAGATATCAGGGTTGTCGAATTGGAGTTTATGAATGGGACCTGAGCCGGTGATCTGACGGGCGAGTGTTGCAAGTGTGAAGTAAGACGCACGTGGCTGTCCCTGGCTGGTGAGCATGCCTGAAGCTGCGTAGAGACTGTTGCCATCCCCCGCTTCGCGATAGATCATCACGCTATCGATTCCTGCACCGAGCATCATCAGGATATTGCGTACGGTGTAGGCTGCATGATTGCGCATGGAGACCGCGCGGTTGCCGCCGGTGTCATAGCCGGTTTCGGTCATCCACAGGGGTTTACCTTTCATGTGCGTATCGCGCCAATCGACAAGTCGCATGAGGTTTTCCAAATGCGGCGTGCCCGAGACTGCGTTGGAGCCGCGATGCAGATTGGTATCCACGCGTGAAAGCTCGGGGGCAATGGCACCGGTGTAGGTATGCACACTCAAACCGTCGACGATCTCACAGGGATGCTTGCCGTCTTCGTAGGTGTAGGTTGCCATGGTGTTGATGAGGCCCAGTTCAATGCCTGCAAAACCGCCGTTGAATATCAAGGCTTTGGGGTCAGCCTGGTGACCGGCATGCACCGCGGGTCGCATGAAGGCGTAATACTCATCCATCGTGCCGATCCAGTGTCCCCAGTCCGGCGCGTTGAGATTGGGCTCGTTCCAGATTTCGTAGGCCTGCACGATATCCATGCCTGACTTCTTGTCTTCGGTCACCAGGTTGGATGGCGAATGGGTTTGCTTGCCATACCGCGAGACGACCTGATTGACATAGAAGTAGTAATCCTCAGGCGCCTTGGGCGGGTAAGCCGAATCGTGTTTGAACTTGCGTTCCGGTG
>JBICHS010000659.1:0-3033 GCA_043101135.1 Phycisphaeraceae bacterium JB051 | reverse complement strand
CTGCGGGTGATTGGGACAACGGGCGGTCAGACTGATCATACCCGCTTCCTGCAGGAAACTTGCCAAATGTGGCTGCGATGTTTCATGCATCGAAGCGTGATCCGGCTCAGCAGTCGGGCGCGGCTTGGGTTGGCTTTGTGAAGCAACCAAACGCTGCGTGGTTGGCTGAGCCTTATGTTTGCTGGGATGCGGTTCGGACTGCTGCGTTGTCTGGTGATGCAGAATGTGAGCATGCACATCCTCGCCACGCTCCGACTCACGCGCGATCTGGGCAACACTCATCGCAGGTTCCGGCTCATGCGCGGGCTCTGTAAAATCATCACCCGCATCCGAATCATCGACATCTTCAAGCTCATCAACCTTCGGCTCGGCAGCAGCAACATCAGCATCGACATCCGCATTACCATCGGCTTTGGCCTGACGACGTTTTTCCAATTCCTGTTGCTTGAGACGTTCAACAAAACTGCGGACCGTTTCCGAAACCACTTCCGGTTCGGGGACGGCTTGGGTAGCAATGTCATGGCCGGTCAGTTGGACATCATCATCGACCTGAACCGCTTCGGCTTCCATCTCATCAAGTTCATCCACCGCATCGTCGTCAGCCAAGGCATCAAACGCGCCGGTGTCCGAAAGGTCTTCACTGTGAGATGCTTCCAACGGGGCGAGATCCGACGGCATTTGGTCGGTCGAAGACGCGGTTAAAACCTCATCGATCTGATCTTCGGCATTTTCGGATTCGGTCTCTTCGAGTTCGACACCCTGAATACTGATGCCGTCCATTTTGGCGGCTGCCATGAGCAGGTTGCGTGCTTCTTCCGCGGTGACGGTGGCTTCAAAGTCATGGCTGCCGGGCTTGGATGCCTCGATGGTTTGCTCATCGTCATCCAACTGAGGCTGCGGTGGTGTGACTTTGGTTTGCGACTGCTGGCTTGATGGGTCGATGCGTGTGACCAGCGAGTTGCGATGATCCGAGCTGGCGGAATCACCTGCAACCAGGCGTGCGATCACCGGCCACTGTTCAAGCATGGTCGGGAAACTACCAAGCGTTTGCAGGTGGACCGGAACCATCTGACGCTGAACGCCGACGAGTTCGATGGAGGTGTCCCACTGATCCAGAGCGCGTTCATCAAGCTGGCGAATCAGCGCGACCGCGCGATCAATGTCACAACCCATACCCATGAACTGGACATGACTCATGCTCGCGGGGTCAGCAACTTTCATGCAATGTGACAACCAATCCATCGCCCGGGCACCGGCCGCCTCATCAACCCCTGATAATAGCGTCCAAACTGGAAGCGACCGGGCAATGGTCTTGGTGGTGGCGGTAAGAGGTGTGGCCAGATGAATCAGCCAGGCACCGACGACGGGGTCAGCACCTTGGTTAAGCAAATCCAAAACGGCAATGAGGTCGTCAGCCTGATCAAAATCCATCACCTGACGATGCAGGTTATCAAGCTTGACGCGGTTGGCGGGGGTGGTGACAAAATCAAGATCAATCTGTTCATCATCAATGTGCAACACACCCACCACGCCACACTCAAGGGCGACATGCTGTGCGTATTGCGTCATCCATGGCGAAGCAAAGCCCGGGAGATTGCCCAGGAAAACCACTTCGACACGTTTATCGACAATGGCAACCGGTTCATCAATCTGAAGAATCGACTCCTGTTTCTCATCGGATGCCGAGGCAGACTTCATGGCCTGTAAATCCATCGCAGCGAGCTGGGAGTCATCAGCATCAGAGGCGTTGTCGAAAGATTGATCGCGGGTTTGTTGATCCGTTTGAGAATCGTCGGCATCAGGCATGGCGGATTCAAGCTCAAGATTCACCAGTCGCAGCGTCGGCTCATCGCGTTTGGTTTGCTCGGAAAGCTCAGCAAGCTGCTGGGCAAGCAAATCCTCATCGGACGGCGATGCAGTCGAAGGGTCAATCTTGTTTGGGGTGGTTGGGGTGGCGGTGACTTTGGGATTGAGTTTGGCAGGCTGAGGTTCGGTCATCAAACCAGTGGATCGCGTGCCGGGGTAGCGATCGAAGGATTCCTCGCTGTCTGCAGTCTGAGCTTTACCCGGGCCTTTGCGGCGTCGGGACGCCGAATCGCGTTGCGCACCGATACCCATGGCCTCGGGGTTCGAGGACGTATCTTCGGTGTCATCGGGACCTGTGAGGTACAAATCCGCCAATGCGTCGAGCTCTTTATCGGTGCGTTGTCGATCCAACACAACGCCCTTTACTTGCAGGGTCTTCGTCTCAAATCACAGCCGCAACTCCGCAGCCGTCTTTCCCAATCCGCCCCTATTGTACAGTTACCGGACGTTTGATTGCTCAAAAAAATGATCCGCTGCCCTGCTGGATCATCATTCGGTTCCTGTTGTATCGTTTGCGGGTTCCGTGATTCGGGTTTCGGGTATCGGGTCAAAACAAGTGGAGATAACAAATTGTCAACCTGAATTGCCTTTACCCGGAACCCGAAACCCGAATCACGGAGCCCGATCTTTATCCCACTTCAAGAATGCTGTTGAGTTCGCCGAAGGGGTTGGTTTCGATCGACGAGTTGTATTGATCGTGCTTCCATTGCCCGTCGATGACCACGCGGTAGCGATAGCGGCCGGGCGGGATCGGGACACAGGTCTGCCAGACGCCCAGATCGGTGTCACGCTTGAGCGGCGTGGCAGTGGGTGACCAATTGTTAAAGTCACCGGCGACACTGATGTTGCTGGCAGTCTGCTGAGGCTGCACGAACAAAATGCCTTGCTGGGTCTTGCGGACACCAAAGAGGCGTTCCATGCGTTTAACGTTTTCCGAGACGATCACCGGGTCCGGTGCACGGTCTTCACGCTGTCGCTCGGCTTCCTGCATCAAACCCGTGCGAGCCACGGCAGGGTCGGCAGCAATCTTGCTGGCCAAAGTGGCGGTGCGAGCCGACAAAGCGCGGGCACGTTCAACGAGTTCAGCGGCGCGACTCAATGCGGGATTGGCTGCTGGTGCTTCTTCCTCTTCTGACTCAGGCACGGTGGCGGGAATCGGGGGATTGG
>JBICHS010000658.1:0-9322 GCA_043101135.1 Phycisphaeraceae bacterium JB051 | reverse complement strand
GATGTCACGCAGTTCGTCATCCGCAGGCGTGATTTCAAAGTCACGAAACTGCCGACCACTCATCATGTGTTCCTGCAGGACGGTGGAAACCAGACAGACCCAATTGATATTGAGTGCTGCCATTTTGTCGACCTGCTCTTTTGCCACATCGCTGGAGAAGTATCCGTTGCGTGCATAAAAGCCGAAGGTCATGCCACGATGTATCGGGTAAGGTTGTTGCATCATGTGTCTCACTGAATGATCAAAATAGTACTTGTTTTATGGGCGATCGGTTCGGGCGAACCAATTTTTCATGATTTGTGCAGCCGGTTTGCCATCGACAATAAATCCCTTGTCGCCTGCGGGGTCATTGAGGAATTGTTCACGTTTGTTTTGTTCGTCCCACTTCCACCAATACATGCCATACCACCAGGGCTCATTCCAGAAACTTTCGAGAACCGCGGTGAGATAGTTGGCTTGCTCCTGTGGATCGTACTTGCCATCGCCCTGCCAACCGGAGGGATGCATGGCGCCGCCGGTGGATGACGTGCAACCGACTTCCCCGAACATGATCGGCTTGCCATACATCTGAGCAAGATGACGAAACCGTTCGACAGCCGGTTTAAGCTCTTGGACAATTTCCTCAACACTGGCACTGAGGTGCTGCGGTCCCTTGGCGTAGCAGGAGAGTTCGAGCATATCCAGGTCATACCACCAATGATCTTTGTTGGCTAAATGCTTCTCAAAATCGACCACCTCGGTGTGCGTGGTGTGACTGCTGCTCACCGGGCCGTCATAGACTTCGCGAACGGCTTTGACGACAGACTTCCAGTTTTCGTTTTGGTCCACGAAGCGATCCAGTTCACTGTCCAGGCCGTACATCTCGCAACCTGTCTGCTGGGCGATGCGTGCGTAGTAAACGCTGCGTTTGCGCATGGAGTCAAACCAGCGAGCCCAGTGATCACTGCCACGCCCGGGGATGCGCGTTCCCATGCCGTCGCCGAAGTAGTGAACCTGTAATCGACCTTGGCCGTTTTGTGTTTCGAGCATGGGACGCAGGTGGACTCGAATTCCTGCTTGATGCAAGGCATCGATGATGGTCATCAATTCATGATCACCGGGGGTGACTTCAAAGTCGCGATACTGCGTGTCGGAGTATGGCGTATCCTGCATGACGGTTGCAATGAGCACCACCCAATTGATGTTCAGGTCCAACATTTTCTGAACCTGATCCAAAGCCCATGGGGAGGATAACACGCCATTGCGAGCATAAAAACCAAACGTCACACCGCGATGCAATTCGCGACAACCGATGGGAATTGGCTGGGACATGAACCGTCACCTTGTTAACAACTGTTTACCTTCAGGAACAAATCTTTCTGAATTGGCATGATCGTAGACACGGCAATACGGAGGGTCAACAGGGATATTGCAATTAGGTGTTTTCCATTCCAAATCAGGAATTCAGGAGCTAGTGGTTTATTGCAGTTGATATGAAGAGCATCATTCCAAGGCAACCGAGCCAGGATGGCTCGGCTATATGTACACAGCCCGCTAATCTTAGCCGGATATCAATCGCAACCAATCATCTACCATTAACCACCAACCGACCAACTTACCATTTATCAATCGGGCATTTTTCGTTGTGTAGTCGGATCTTGTCGTTGAGTTTGCAGCCACAGACGCCGCATTTGCATTTGATGCGAATCGAGCCACGACAGGGTTGTGCTTCAGGGCAGTTCTGACAAATCTCACGACGTTGGGCAATGACATCCAGATCCGCAATGCCGATGCGCATGCGTGATTTGAGAATCCCCAAAGCACCGTGGATGTAGTGACCGAGCTTCTTGAACATGGGTTTATTATAGATCAACTCAGAGACGCGCTAAACCGCAAGCGGTTTTGGTCGCAGCGTGTGGTTTATCCTCCGCGGTTTTACCTGTCGTGACCAGATGGTACACTGCTCGCCCTCATGAATTTGCTGGAGTCCGCCTGATGTCTGATGATCCGTTACATCGCCTTTATATCAACCTTGGTCAACAGGGAATCACCGATCTGGTTGCTGCTTTTTACAAACAGGTTCCGGGCGATGACATACTCGGGCCGATGTACCCGTCACATGAAATGGATGCTGCAGAAGCAAGGCTGCGTGACTTTCTGATCTTTCGACTGGGCGGGCCGCAGACGTACATTGAGCAGCGGGGTCACCCGAGACTTCGCATGCGCCACATGCCCTTTGCCATTGATGTGAATGCACGCAATCGCTGGATTGAGCTGATGTCCAACGCGATGGATGCGATTGAGATTTCCCCCAAAGACCGTGAACTGATGCTGGCATTTTTTGAGCATCTGGCAACGTTCATGATCAACCGTCAGTGAGACGCGCGTTACAAGACATCAGCGTCACGCAGTGACGCAGCTATTGTCAAAATGCAATCTACATTTAACTCAGAACGGTTGTGACCAGGAGACCATCCAGACACCGACGATGTGGCTGCGTTCCTGTTGCTCAAACTCTTCGGTGATGTGGCGGTTGGACCAATGGATCATTAGCCGCTTGTATGCCATGGCGATGCCGTATTCGAGTTCCCCAACCCAGTGTTCTTCTGCAACACCCAGTGAGTCGTGGTCGTTATTGCCACTGACAAAGACATCGTGTTCGACATACTTGCCCCCCACACGGACAAAGCCGTAAAGGGAGAGGTCTTTGGCATAGGGATTGCCGGTTGCTGAAAGCACATCATCAAGACGGCCGGGACCAAAGTCACTTGGCAGGTTCCAACCCGCGCGGAAAGTTGCTGCAGCGTTTAAGTCACGATTCATGTTCCCCACGGTGAAGCCGGCCTGCGGGATGGTCTGTAAACCAAAGCCGTCACGGGCATCACCTGCAAGGGTGAATTTCCATTTGTGTTTGTATATGAAATTAATGCCAAACTCATCATGAAGCTGATCATCCCAGCCTTTGGGTTCGGGTGAATCCGTGAAGCTGTGGACGAATTTCTGGATGGGTTCACCCAAGGCTGCAGGGCCGACGACGCCCATGTTCAATTCCAGGTGATCAAGCTCCTGATCGTTCACACTGCGCTGAAGGAACATCCCCCCGTAAAGCCAGCCGGCATAAGGTCTGTCGTTGGGATTGGCGGTGGTGTTACTGATATTGTCCGGCGAATAGAGATTATGCCCAAACACATAGCCGACAGCGCTGTCGACCGGCTCGTTATTGCCGATGGGGAGGATGTTCCCCAACTGCTGAGCAAGCTTGTCTGCAAAGGCAGGCTGATGGGTCAGAACCAACTTCGTGCCATGCGTGTAATAGCGATCCGCAGTGGAGCCGGGAACGTAATACGAACTGTCATTTTCCGTGTAAAGCGTCATTGCCCAACGTTCATCAGGAACAAGCTGCTCCTGAGCAATGACAAGATTTGGCAGACACGTAACAACAAACAACAACCCCAGAAACAAATGATGCATCCGATTCATCTGGACCACTTTCAAAAAATACAGGCGTCACCCCTGAAACCATGACACCATTGTGACGCATTGAACGAGAACTGGCAACACACTTAAGTCGCACGTTCATTCAAGACTTGCCAAACCACTTTCGCCACCCCTTGGGACGGCTGGGGGTTTGGGCATCAGGCGATGTATTTTCTGCCTGATCATCGGCTGACGGTGTGTCTTCTTGGGGATCAATATCCATCGAGGCATCCGTCCCAGCTGCATCATCCTCATCACTGGAAATCTCAAGGAGCATGCTCGGCTCGGCAGCCTGCAAATCCTCAGCATTCATCATCAGCAATTGATCCGCATCATCTTCATCCGGGTGCAACTCCTGTTGCTGCTGTTGCATATCCGTGGGGAAAGTCGGGATCACTTCATCGACCACGCTAAACTCAGGGCGAATCTTTTTGACGGTCGCTTCCTCTTCAGTCACACGTGGTGAATCAGGTCTGAGAATCGGTGATTCGTCCTGATCATTGACCTTCTGGTCCGACTCCTCGGGCGCCATCATGTGGGCTTCATTGACCTGCTGCAGCGCTTCTTCCAACAGGTCCAGTTCCTTGTCTTCATCATCACTGCCAAAGGCGACCGGCGCAGCATGCGGCAGGATACGGTCCGGCAAGTGGTCATCAACCTGCGGGGCATCTGGCTGATGGGCGTCCTCGAACATGGACGGATCTTCATGCGATGCCAAACTCACAGGTGTATCCGGACGTTGAGCGACGACATAATCCATGTCATCATCCTCTTGAACAGCTTGACTGCTTGCGGATGTGCCGTGAATCAGCTCAGGACTTTCAGGACGCAAGACCGGATCGGTGGTGCGGAATTTCTGGCTGGGGCGCGATGCCCTTGTCTTGATCACCTGCACTTTGAGTTGATCAAAATGTTCAAAGACAAATAGCCGCTGGTCCGGTCCTGATTCGCCTTCAATCAGGAGAAACAAAGCCTCACGACACTTGGGACAAGCCAGTTGATATGAGCGCGGTCGGGCATTGCGAACCAGAATACGATGGTCACAATGCGGACAGCGAATAAGCAACGGCAGCTCCAGCGTTCAATGACATGTCTGAGTAATCAACCAAACAGATGTCCACTTGATCCTACACCCGACTCATTTGCCGGCTGCAGCAGTCTGGTTCTGCGTGATGTCGAGCATGCGTTGCAGCGCGATCATGGCCCAATGCGAAACCTTGGGATGAACCTCAATGACATTCACCGGCTTGCCCTGTGCGACCATATCCATCGTCCAAAGCAAGTGCGGCATGTCGATGCGATACATCGTCGTACACAGACACTGGCAACCTGAAAGCATGCGCACTTCAACGCCACGCTCAGCAGCCTGGGCAGCAAGACGATTGACCATGTGCACCTCGGTGCCGATCGCCCAGCGTGTGCCCGGCTCGGCGTTTTCGATGGTGGTCTTGATCAGTTCCGTTGAGCCGCTCATGTCCGCCAACTGACAGACTTCGTAGCAGCATTCAGGATGCGTGATTACCTTGACGCCCGGCCATTCGGCGCGGATCTGCGTGATGTGCTCAGGACGGAAAAGCTTGTGCACCGAGCAGTGACCTTTCCACAGATACATCGTTGCACGCTGGATGTCGGCTTCTTCGTTGCCCCCCATGCCAGCAGCGTCCATCGGATCCCACACGATCATGTCATCATCAACATCAAGCCCGGTCGCAGCAGCGGTGTTGCGACCAAGATGCTGGTCAGGCAAAAACAGGATGCGAATTTTCTCGCCGGGCTTGAGCGGTTCTTCACCGCCTGCAAAGGCCCAGTCAAGAATCTTGTCACAGTTGGAGCTCGTGCAGACCGCCCCGCCATGTTCACCGCAGAACGCTTTGATTGCAGCAGATGAATTCATGTAACAAATCGGGATCACGCGACTGTTGCTGCCCTTGAGTGCATCGTTGATCGCTTCCCATGCATCGACAGTCTGTTCGTAGTCCGCCATGTCTGCCATCGAGCAACCTGCGGACATGTCCGGGAGAATGACGGTGGTCTCATCGGGCGCCAGGATGTCCGCCGACTCTGCCATGAAGTGCACACCACAGAAAATCACATACTTGGCGCCGGTCTGCTTGACACGTTGAGCCGCCAGTTGGCTGAGCTTGAAACTGTCACCGGTGAAGTCAGCAAATTGAATGACATCGTCCTGCTGATAGTGATGCCCGAGGATGACCAGTTGGTCCCCCAACTCGGCACGACGCGCTTGGATCGCATCGACCAACTGTTCGTCGGACATGGCAGTGTAATGATCAGGTAATGGCGGTTGCCAGAGCATACGAAGCACTCCAAACATCGGGTTTCGTTTAAACCTGCATTATAACTCAAACGGTCTTCATCGCACAGCATTCCAATCGGATATCTCGAGCTTCCATGGCTAGATTAACTAAACCGGACCCTGATTTAAGCCGATATTGCCAGCATCTGATCCACGAATCTACTCGCGTTGGAGCTATGTCAATCATGGTGGAAATCGATTTATCCAAGCTGGCTACGGAAGTGTCCAATATTCTCATGCTGCGTGGTACAAGCTTGCCACCGCTGTGTTTGGCTGACCATCCGCACCCCCAGGCCGGCAGCAAGATCGACGAAATGGCAGATGACAAGCTCTTTGGGGTGCCCCAGATCAGCAATGTCGACATGGCCATGGCAGTCCGCTCTCTGCTGTTTGTCCGATGCGGTCTACTCTCCGAAGGCAGCATGTTCGCGATGATGGCTCCCAAAGCCGAAGCGGACTTTGTCTGCGGGATTGTCGAACGCAACCTCGGTCACAAAGATCGCGCCAAATCGCATTTTCACAAAGTCGAAGAACACCCGGTTTATCAGACCCTCCACAAAGAGGCGATGGTGTTGCTCAAATCCTCAATGGATAAACGACTCACCCGTTTCCATGGCATTCTCGAACTCCACGGCGACTGGGAACCCTACGCCTTCATCGACATTTACGACGAAGCACAAACCGGCCAGATGAGTTCGGCTTCGGAAGAAACCGTCCGCAAAATTCAGGCGATCGAGTTCAACGCCCTGTTCCTGTACTGCTATCAACAGCTCATGGGCATTGATGCCAAGAAGGTGGAAGTCAAACAAACAACCGAAGCGCCGCGACGCCGCCCTGTACCCACACGTAAACCGGCTCCGGCACCAACTCCAACACCGGCAGCACCGGCTGCTTCCAAAGAGGCTGCGCCCGCCAAAGCCCCCGCCAAGGCACCGAGCAATGAAGTCCGCGTGGGTTGCCCAAAATGTAAAGCCATCCAAACCTTGGAAGCCTCACAGCGTGGCAGCAAAGTCCAATGCACCAAATGCAACGTCGCCTTCACCGTCCCCGGTGGCAGTAAAGCTGCTTCGGCCAGCGCAGGGCCTTCGGTTCGTGTTGCCTGCCCCAAGTGTCGCACCGCTGCAAGCTACCCCCAATCCAAACGTGGGACGAAGGTCAACTGCTCCAAGTGCAACGCCAGCTACATGATCCCATCACGCTCAGCTGCCTGATCCAAAATCAGTTTCACAACACACGAACGAGCCCTAACAATTCCCTGCCGAACATGCTAAAATGCCCGCATGCTCAACAAGGAAACTTATCAGCTTGTCTCTGAAATGCAGCCCATGGGCGATCAGCCCCAGGCCATTGAATCGCTGGTCCAAGGCATCGAAGCCGGCATGCCGTATCAAACGCTCATGGGCGCCACCGGGACCGGCAAGACGTTCACCATGGCCAACGTCATCGCCCGGTGCAACAAGCCCACCCTCGTCATCAGTCATAACAAAACACTCGCTGCCCAGCTCTATGAAGAGTTCCGCGAGCTGTTCCCCAATAACCCGGTCTGTTACTTCGTCTCCTACTACGATTACTATCAGCCCGAAGCCTACATCCCACAGCGTGACATCTACATCGAAAAAGACTCCTCACGCAATGACAATCTTGATCGACTTCGCTTAGCTGCAACGAGCAATCTCATCAGCTCACGGGCGTGCATCATTGTCGCGTCGGTCTCCTGTATTTTTGGTCTGGGTTCACCCGACAAATACAAAAAATCCATCATCAGTCTCAGTGTCGGTCAGGAAATGGCAAGGCGTGATTTCTTCATGGCACTCAACGACCTGCAATACAAACGCTCGGACATGGACCTGCAACGTGGCACCTACCGCGTCCGTGGTGATGTCGTGGAAGTGCATCCTGCTGACGAAGAGTTTGCCTACCGCATTGAACTCTTTGGTGATGAAATCGACAACCTGCAATTGATCAATCCACTCACCGGTGAACTGCTCGCTGAAGACCGACAATTTTTCATCTTCCCAGCTGTGCACTACGTCGTCGGTGAAGAACACATCAAAGATGCCATCGAAAACATCAAGCAGGAACTGGAAAAACAAAACGTGAATCTGCGATCCGAAGGCAAGCTCCTTGAAGCTCAACGTCTGCAAGCTCGCACGCGGTATGACCTGGAAATGATCGAGGAAGTTGGCTACTGCTCGGGCATTGAAAACTACTCACGTCATCTTGATGGTCGCCCCGCCGGCTCCAAGCCTTACACGCTCATGGACTATTTCCCCGAAGACGATTGGCTGATGCTCATTGATGAAAGCCATGTCACCATCCCGCAGCTGCGTGCGATGTACAACGGTGATCAAGCGCGTAAACGCGTCCTGGTGGACCACGGTTTCAGACTGCCCAGCGCGCTGGACAATCGGCCGATGCGTTTTGAGGAAATTGAAAAAACCTGGGGGCAGGTCGTCTTCGTCTCAGCGACGCCTGGGCCTTATGAACTGGAGAAATGTGAAGGCCATGTCATCGAGCAGATCATTCGCCCCACCGGTTTGGTGGACCCTGAGATTGTGGTCAAACCCGCTGCCAACCAGGTGCCTGATTTGATGGAGATGGCCAAGGACCGCATTGCCAAAAAGGAACGCACGCTCGTTACCACACTCACCAAACGCTTAGCTGAAGACCTCTCCAGCTACCTTGCAGAAAACCACATCAAATGTCGGTATCTGCATAGTGAAATTGACACGCTGGATCGCGTGCAGATTCTGCGTGAGCTGCGCGAAGGTGAGTATGACGTGCTCGTTGGCGTGAACCTTTTGCGTGAAGGTTTGGACTTACCGGAAGTCTCGCTGGTCGCGATCATGGACGCGGACAAGACCGGCTTTTTGCGGAGTGCCACCTCACTGATTCAGCAGATTGGCCGTGCAGCGCGCAACGTCAACTCCATCGTCATTCTCTATGCGGACACAGTCACGCCTGCGATGCAGCAAGCCATTGATGAGACCAATCGCCGCCGTACGATTCAGCTTGCCTACAACGAAGAACATGGCATCACGCCCCAGACGATCAAGAAGGAAATCCGTCGTGGCATTGAAGTGGAACTCCGCGCGATGGAAACCGCCCGTGCTGCCGTATCACGAACCGATGACGAATACGATCGCCTGGAACTGATCAAGAGTCTTGAAGACAAAATGTTCAAAGCTGCTGATGCGATGGAGTTTGAACGCGCTGCAGCCTTGCGTGATCAAGTCAAACAACTCAAGGATTCGCCGGAGCTGGAAAAGGTGAGTATGAGTCGCGTGGAAAAGAAGGCCAAACCCAAGCCCGGCACACCGGGGACCAAGGTGATCAAAAAGAAAAAGAAGAAGTCACCACCGCGGGAATGAGTTTTATCAAGGCAGTTTTACCGCCAAGACGCCAAGTCTCCGGAACCACCAAGTTTTCAAGACATAGAAAGACATTTTTTACCACAGAGACACAGAGAGCTCAGAGTTAAGAGAGAAGATTTTCAATACCCAATATCATCTCTCTTAACTTGGCGTTCTTGGCGTCTTGGCGGTTAAAAAA
>JBICHS010000657.1:0-5859 GCA_043101135.1 Phycisphaeraceae bacterium JB051 | reverse complement strand
CAATCTACCTGTGATAGCCATCACAGCCAACGCCCTGGCCGGTGATCGCGAAAAGTGTCTCAAGGCAGGTATGTCAGATTATCTGAGCAAGCCCATCAAAATCGAAAAACTCCGCGATCTGGTGGATAAATGGGCAGGCAGATCACATAATGATGACGATCAGCACGACATGCACGATGCCGCGTAATCCATCCTGATAGGTCACACTTCACTTCTTTGCCATCTCTAATAACTTACCTGAATTATCCATTCGACATAGCAGGAATGTCGATACGCTTTATCAATACTGATCTTTGATATCTTGTCTCAATTACTTGGACACACCCCATTGCAGTGCGTACAATGATCTGCTTTGACATGCCGTTTATGCTGCTGCACAACACTAATGCCGTGGTATAATGACAAAAAGGTCATGTCGTATTGATTAGGGTTTCATTTTGATATGGGGGTAGAGTCTCGAGCCTGTAATGCGTTCTAATACAGTTCGGATACTACTAGCAGATGATCACGCACTGGTACGTCAGGCACTGGCTGATCGTCTGAATCTGGAAGACGATCTGCAGATCGTCGGTGTGGCTGAGGATGCCAGCCAAGCCATTGAAAAAGCCGTTGAATTACAACCCGATATCCTGCTCATGGATATCGATATGCCTAATCTCAATTGCTTTGATGCAAGCACCCGCATCATCAGCCTGGTCAAATCCGTCCAGATCATTTTTTTAAGTGCTTTTGTCTATGATCACTATATTGACTCGGCTTTGGCGGTCGGTGCCCGGGGATATCTGAGTAAATCAGACTCGATCCAAACAGTCATTGAAGCGATCAATCAAGTGATGGACGGCAACGTCTATTTTTCAGAGCAGGTCAAGGACCGATTGGTCGTCGACAAAAAGCCGGCCACCGATTCGAGCAAGACCAAAACACGCTTGAGCAGCCTTTCACCACGTGAGCTGGAAGTGCTCGCCTACATCGCGCAAGCCAAGAGTACCAAGCAAATCGCTGCAGTCATGAACATCAGTGCCAAGACCGTGGAAAGTCACACCACCAAGCTGATGAGCAAGCTTGATTTACATAATCGTGTGGAACTCACCCGGTTTGCCATCCGTGAACAAATCTCCAAACCCTGAATTGCGTAAACATTTCGGACTTTTTTCAAATATAACTGACCTTAAAGTCTCAAAATCAGGTGTTTTCCTTATGTATACAACGTTCAAAAATGGACGATAAATGTATTGGAATGAGAGAAAACGCTTTATTTTTCAATTCTGCATTGAGTTTGCTGGACGAATCAGCATCGACTCAGCCCATTCCCCAATCTGCTCATCATGCATGAGTTTTCAACGACCTGGATGAATCCTGGTCACCTCGGCTGGTTATAGTTTACCTGGACCCCCCACTAGCCATCAGCCGAGGTGGCCTTTTTTATGCGCAGGTTCAGCCAAGTCTCAGCCCAAGGCACCGGTGCAACTCGAGCCCGAACCGGCGGTGCAGCCGAAGCAATGCTTTGCGGTGCGGATTCGGCGGTTGACCAATTGGGCAGGTGTCCAATCCCAAAGCTTACGCCCCTGTGATTCCACGGCATGTTCATCCGGGCCGTCGTCACCATCCAACGGCATCTGCAGCATCTGGTTGAAGTCACAATCGTAGACCGTCCCCAACCAGCCGACACTCACCAGGCTTCGACACATCACCGCATCGACATTGGCCGCGTGATGCGCGTTGATGAGTTTGCCCATGTATTCCCCCATCTTCCCATCCCGATTCAATGCATGTTCAAAGCGTTTGATCGGCATGTTGGTGATGGTGAAAAGCTGGTTGAAGTGGATATCAAATCGCTCTGCCAATTCGCGTTTGTAATCTGCTTCCAACGGGGCTTGGGCAGGTGGTAAACCGTAGCCGACGGGGTTGTAGACCAGGTCCAATTTCAAACCGGTATTCGGCATGCCGTAGCCAACTGCGTTGAGCTGTTTGAGTACTTCGATGGATTCGTCATACACGCCCTGCCCACGCTGCTTATCGACATTGTCTTCCAAATAGCAAGGTAGCGATGCAACGATTTCAACCTTGTGATCAGCTAAAAACGCAGGCATATCCGCGTAACCATCCTCCAGCAGAATCGTGAGATTACAGCGATCAATCACATGTAAACCACGGTTGGTCAACTGTGTGACAAAGTATCTGAACTGAGGGTTCATCTCCGGCGCACCGCCTGTTAAGTCCACGGTCTTTAATGCCATCGCATCACGATACGCATCGATCCATGCCAGGATCTGATCGATCACGTCCACAGGCATGATCTCCGTGCGACTGGGGCCGGCCTCCACGTGACAGTGATGACAGGCCAGATTGCACATCTTCCCGACGTTGATCTGCAAGGTCTCAAGACGCGCGCGTTCCATTACCTGACCATCTGCCTCCAACCGGGCGGCAAACGGGTCAAATTCCTCGGCAATCGGTAGCGAGACTGTTTGAGACATCAATGCCCCCTTGAGCAAACCATCACGTGAACAGCGGATGTGAATCCGGTGCAGGTCCTGACAACGGCTACGTAGGAACTACCTGCAAAAGCAGCGGACTATTCCAGCAAAAATCCACCGAACATGTTACCATACCCATCTTTGAAAATTTGGACATGGTTACGCGATGCCTTAGCGAGCCGGGGTGTGTCACCCCGGTCTGGCGCTTAAGCCCGGCACGAAACACAGGGACGATTCCCACCAGCCATAAGCGCATCAAAAACAATGTCATGATGGTTAGAGGTTAACAACATGAGCGATCAAGCGAATACCGTCAAGAACATGGATGACATCGTCGCACTTTGCCGACGTCGTGGTTTTATCTGGCAATCCTCCGAAATCTACGGCGGTATCAACGGCTTCTGGGATTACGGCCCGCTCGGTGCACAGCTCAAGAAGAACCTCAAGGACGCTTGGTGGAAAGACACCATCACCTGCCCGCCCGCAGGCCCCGATGGCAATCCTGTCCAGATCGTCCCCGTCGACACCACCATCATCATGCACCCCCGCGTCTGGGAAGCTTCCGGCCACGTGGGTGGGTTCAATGATCCCATGGTCGACTGTAAGGAAACCAAAAGCCGTTACCGTCTTGACCAAGTCGAAGTCCTCACCGTTGAAGGTAAAGGGCGTTGGGCCTTCCCGCAAGGCGATCCGGACTACATCACCAAGAAGCTCAAAAAAGCCGGTGGCGTGAAGCTCGAAGATGGCACTGTTACCAATCTTGAACAAGTCCCCGTTGAAGAGTTCGCAGACATCATCGGCCCCGACACCGACAAGCCCGGCACACTCACCGAGCCGCGTCAGTTCAACCTGATGTTTGAAACCTACTGCGGCGCGATTCGCAACGATGATGCCAAGGCATATCTTCGTCCCGAAACCGCCCAAGGTATCTTCACCCAGTTCTGGAACACCGTGGACACCTCCCGCGTGAAAGTGCCTTTCGGCATGGCGCAGATGGGAAAGAGCTTCCGCAATGAAGTGACCCCGCGTAACTTCACGTTCCGCAGCCGTGAATTTGAACAGATGGAAATTGAATTCTTCATCCATCCCGATGAAGCCAACGACTGGTATGCCTTCTGGCGTGACCTGCGTTACCAATGGTGGCAGAACGTCGGCCTTGCTGGCGCGAACCTGACCTTGCGTGAACACGATAAGGAAGAACTGGCGCACTATGCCAAGACCGGCGCTGGTGTCTGTGATGTGGAGTATCGCTTCCCGTTCACGGCTCCTGGCTTTGGTGAACTTGAAGGCGTGGCTCACCGTGGCAACTTCGACCTCACGCAGCATGCCAACACCTGTGGCAAGGGTGACAAAATGCAGTACTTCGACCAGGAGAAAAACGAGCGTTACTTCCCGCACGTCATCGAGCCTTCCGCCGGTGCCGACCGTGGCACGCTTGCCCTGCTTTGCGAAGCCTACACCCCGACCCCGGATCGCAAGGGTGCCAAGGCCATCATGAAATTCACCCCGCGTATGGCTCCGATCAAAGCTGGTATCTTCCCGCTGGTCAACAAGGATGGCATGCCCGAGATCGCCCAGAAACTGTACATGCAACTGCGTGAAAAACACGTCGTCCAACTCGATGTCAAACAGAACATCGGCAAACGCTACGCTCGCATGGACGAAGCAGGCACCCCCTATTGCATCACCATCGACGGTGATACTGCTGAGAAACAGACGGTGACCATCCGCGATCGCGACACCCTGGAACAAACCAGCATTGCCTTGGATAAGGTCGGCCAATTCCTGGATGAGAAGATCAACGGGTAAGCCTGTGAACATCTATGTCTATGGCTGAACCACAGAGTCACAGAGACACAGAGAAAAACAATCAAAAAAGACACTGCACACCAATTCGTGTGCAGTGTTTTTTTTGCTGTTCAAAGAATGAATCTCATTCCTCCGTCACTCCCGCGAAGGCGGGAGTCTAGTGAAATTTTCAAGCGTCTACTGCATGCCACTGGATTCCCGCCTGCGCGGGAATGACGATATGGTAGACGCATGAAGATTTATTTGGAGAACATCTCAAATGTCTTGAACTCGGTGTCTCTGTGGCTCTGTGGTTGAGCGTTCACGCTTGATTGCAAATAACAACTCACAGATTCACAAACGACTCAATGCTCAAACCATAGCCATCGAGGTCCGAGGGTTGGAAGGGATGATTGGTCAACAGCTTGATCTGACGGATACCAAGATCGCGCAGGATTTGGCAGCCAATGCCGTACGCGCCTTTGTTCACCGGTGGCATGGTTCCCGGTGTCGGATGCTGCATGCCCAATTGCGGGGCAAAGTGTTCGCGCTGTGCTTCGGGGGGCAGGTTCAGCGTTTGGAGTTGCTGCAACATCCCACGTCCTGCACTTTCGTGACGCAAATAAACCAAGGCACCTTCACCATGTTCAGCGATGATTTTCAACGCGTTTTGCAGTGTTTTGCCTGACGGTGTTTTCAAATCACCAAAGACATCGCCCAGCAGGTTCTGTGAGTGCATGCGGACGAGAACGGGATGATCGACGGGGACGGGCTTGCCTTCGACATCCTGCTTACCAATGTTGCCACTGACCAAAGCAACGTGCGCCAAGGGATCAAAGCCGTTGCGATAGGCAATGAGTTTGAACATGCCAAACTCGGTTTCAATGGTGTCTTCAGCCAGACGTTGGACGAGTTGTTCGGTTTCGAGACGATACTGGATGAGGTCTGCGACGGAGCACATTTTGATGTTGTGCTTAGCACAGAATTTTTCCAAACTCGGGCGCCGCGCCATCGTGCCATCGTCTTCCATGATCTCGATGATAGCAGCACCTTTCTTGAGTCCTGCCAATTTGCATAGGTCCACGGAACCTTCAGTTTGACCGGCACGCACAAGGACACCGCCGTTACGCGCACGCAGCGGCGGGATATGCCCGGGGCGTGCAAAGTCCGTTGGGACAGCTTCGTCTTCGACTAAACGCTTGATGGTGGTGCTGCGGTCAAAAGCACTGACACCGGTGGTGATACCGAACTTGCTGTGGGCATCGACGGTGATGGTGTAGGCGGTGGTGCGTTCGGAGGTATTGATGATCGACTGAGGCCAGAGTTCAAGCTTGTCACAAATGCCACCCGACAACGCAACACAGAGCATGCCCCGGCCTTCACGCAACATGAAGTTGATGGCATCGGGCGTGCAAAACTCAGCTGGACAAACCAGATCGCCTTCATTCTCGCGGTCTTCATCGTCCACGAGCACAATCATCTTGCCTTGCTTGAGGTCTTCGAGAATTTCAGAAATGCTGTGCATGAAACTTCCTGTCGTGGACAACTGTGTTCAAGGCATTTTAACCACAGATCAACACAGATGAACACAGAT
>JBICHS010000656.1:0-4946 GCA_043101135.1 Phycisphaeraceae bacterium JB051 | reverse complement strand
AGCATCAACCGATGTCAGTGAACTGGAACATAGCATCAAGGATCAGGCGGAACTGCACATGATCGTGGACCTGATGCGAAATGATCTGGGCCGCGTCTGCAGCTTTGGCAGTATCCACGTCACCGACCCGCGCAAGATTGAGTCACACCCAACGGTTCATCACGGCGTCGCAACCGTCCAAGGCCAACTTGCTCAAGACAAGGACATCTTCGATCTCTTGCGTGCAACCATGCCCGGTGGCTCAATCACTGGCGCGCCGAAAGTTCGAGCGATGCAAATCATTGATGAACTTGAGCCCGTGCGTCGTGGCCCATACTGTGGTGCGATTGGTTACATCTCAGCAGATCATGGCATGTGTCTGAACATTGCCATCCGCACCATGCTCATCGAGCAACAAACCGACACCACAGGTAACCTCGACTACTCTGTCGGCGGCGGCATTGTCAGTGATTCAATCCCATCGCATGAATACGACGAAACCCGCGTCAAAGCACGTGGGATTGAACATGCATTAAATCTGTTAATGTAGCTGAGACACTGCGTGTCGCTGATGTCTTGAACATCAAAACGTAATCTCATCCGGGTGCGGCCCCACACGCTTGGTTGCATCCAATGCGGTGATGGCAGCCATGTCTTCATCAGAGATTTCAAAGTCAAAGATGTCCGCGTTTTCCTTGATTCGGCTGGGCGTCATGGACTTGGGGATCGTGACGATTTCGGATTGCAGGTTCCAACGCAGAATCATCTGGGCGCCACTCTTGCCATACTTGGCAGCAAGATCCATGATCAAGTCAATCTCCTTGAATTTACCTTGCGCCAAGGGGGACCAGGCTTCAAACGCAATCTGATTTTTCTTGCAGTATGCTCGCAATGCAGGATCGGAATGTTGCGGGTGACATTCCACCTGATCCACCATCGGCTTGATATCACAGGTTGGCAGCAATTTATCCAAGTGCGAAATCAGAAAGTTACTCACGCCAATTGCCTTGGCACGACCGGATTCGTAAATCTTCTCAAACGATTTCCAGTAGCTGACAAAATCACCCGTCGGCCAGTGGACCAGATACAGGTCAACATAGTCCAACCCCAGGCGATCAAGTGACGCGTCGAAGGCTTTGAGGACAGCATCAGGGCCTTCGCGCAAATCCGTGTTCCAGCATTTGGTGGTCAGGAAAATTTCTTCACGCCCAACGCCACATTCACGAACCGCCTTGCCGACGACTTCTTCATTCTTGTAGACCATGGCCGTGTCGATATGACGATAGCCTGCGTCGACAGCACACTGGATCGCATCAATCGTTTCCGATTCATTCGGACATTTGAACGTCCCGAAACCGAGCATGGGCATCTTGATGCCGTTATGTAAGCTGACGGTGGATTCGATGGATAAACTCATGGTCATACTCCTTGGTGCAACGGCTGTGAAGAAGATATGAGCGTATCGGGTTGGAGCGTGCAGTCAAGTTTGTTATGGGGGTAAAAAAACAACCCGCTGACAAAAGCCAACGGGTTGCATGAATATCAATTGGAAAATCAATTGCACTTATTTATCAGGTTTCTTGACGTTGGCATTGTTCTGCTGCTGCTGAAGAATCAGGCCGATGACCGAAGGCACCGCAATGAGCAGGGGGATGACAATCGGGTGGGCGGTCAGCGATGACTGCACGGTCTCCTGCCACAGCGGCACCTGCAATAGCAGGGCGATGGCACCGAACACTGCGATGGTTGAGCCACCGAAGCTGGTGAACATGACCACGGAGAATTTAAAGACGATGAAGGAAAGCATGCCACAGACGATCAGGCCGATCATGGCACCGATCCAGTAGTTTTCCATCATCACTTGAGAACGTTGGGTGTCCTGTATGACTGCGGCGGTAGAAGCCCATGCATTGGCACCGATAAAGGCACCAGCCAGACCACCGACCAAAGCAACAGCGTATTTCATCAACGGCCAACAGCCCACAGCAAGCAGAATCGAGAGGCAGCCGGCAACAATGTACGCTGCTTGGTTTTCAAGATGCTTACCCATGGCATAACCGGCAAAGGCGCCGATGGCAGAGGCAGTCACAATCACAACTGTGCGGTGGTATTTGTAACCGTTGAGCATGGTCACCAGACCGGCGGTGAGAAAGATCGCGCCCCAGACAATGGACATACTTCGCAAAGCAGCGGTCAGATCTTCAGGATGTGCCAGGGTGTCCCCGCGTGCAAAGATATTGGTGACCACTTCAAAGACGTTGCCGTCGGTGAGTCCCGTTTGCGCCAAGAGAGAAAACATATTGCGTCTACCTTTCCGTCTATATCACAAATAACCACGCGGCATTTGCGCTGGACCTATGGACTAAATATCGGCTTTTTATGGATCGGCGCTTATTTTGCAGACGCTTTTTTTCGCCACATCATCCACTGGGCAATAACTCCCGCAAGTGTTATCAGACCAACGGCAATGGCGACTTGCTGAGAGGAAGCCAATTTATCCCATGGAATAGGGAGTTTGAAGTGCGCAGCCAGATTCCAGAATCCAATGAGCATCAGCACACTGCCGAACAAAGAGGACTCGGCGGAGGTTGCCAGATACGGGAAAACAAGTCCGATAAACAGGCCTGATAACGCGCCCGCCAACGCCAACGCACCCATTGTGTGTCGCGTGTCGTCATCAAGATTGTTGCGCCAATTGGTAATGGCGTTGCGTTGAATGTCCACATTACGATTCACAAACGGCTTGATCTCCAAGGCGGTTGGCAGGACATCCTTGGTTTGCAGGCCGTTGGCAAGATGCGGGGTGACTTCGGTTTCGATTTTGATTGGCGTGAAACTCGGGAGATTTTCCTGCCATGCCAAGTCCACAATCGGGACCGCCAAAGCCAGTGTCACCGCCAAGGTTAAACCCGTTGCAACACGAAATAGCAGCCATGCCAACACAAACCCGACCACGCCACCAATGCCCATCGCGATGAGCAGTGTCTGCGGTGAGGTATGTGATGAAGGAAGGATCAGGGCGAAACTTGCACCTGCAAGAAAACCTGAAAAACCACAGCCGGATCGAGCGAGCTTGCGACCGAACACCCAAAGGACCATGCCAAACACAGCAAGAAACCCAAAGGCAATGAGTCGCGGCTCCATCGAACTGACCATCTCAAGCTGTTCGGTGGGTAGTGTTTCCATCTCAGTTCAAAAATCGGTCATTACCTTGACACGAATAAGAGACTTAACTGGATGCTGAAAAATACCGGTCGGTTTGGTCGGTTTATGCGGGAAAGTCGGGGGTGAGTGTACAACCAATTACATGGTATTTGATTGCTCAGATTCACATTGGGTTCGTAACACAATCTTTTCGATAAAGCTTCTCATACCACACAGTATTGCTGATAGTGGTATTCCGATGAAAACCATAGCTGGAGCCAATAAGAAACCACCAATGCCACTAACGATGGGTTCACCAGTTGGAGACATCGGGATAGGCTTTGATTCTGTTGCAATATCTGACGCTATAGCACCGGATAGAATGACAAGATAAATCGCCAAAAACCTGAACGACTTTGAAGCAATCAACAATGTGACAATTGGCATGGTCAGTAACCACATCCCCGCCGCAGATTGCAGGATGTCAGTCCAATGTTCAGGCGGATGTTCGTTAAATTGAATGCGGTGATCCAAAACTAACAACAATATCGCGCAAACAAGAAAAACTGAAAGTTTTGTAAAGGGGTGGAATTTATGCTTCTTGATATCACTCTCTTGCATCGCAATGCCCCTTGACATATCACAGAATCAGCATTGCATCGCCATAGGAGTAAAAACGGTATTCGTTTTCAATGGCCTGGTGATACCAGTTTTTCAAACGCTCAAGTCCCATTTCCGGCAAGGTGGCGACCATGGCAAGCAGGGTGGACTCGGGCAAATGAAAGTTCGTCATCATGGCATCGGTGAACCGGTAAGCAAAATCAGCACGGTCTGGGTAGATGTAAAGTGACGTGTTGGCTGAGTAATCACTGTCAAGACTTTGCCAGTTTTCAGGTAGCGATTCGAGGGTTCGAACGGTTGTGGTTCCCACTGGCACAATCCGGCGCCCTTGCTGTCGGGCTCGTTTGAGTTGGGCCAGTGCCTGCTGCGTCACCGTGATGGGTTCAGCGTGAATGGGATGGTCATCAACGCGCTCGGTGCGGACGGGCATGAACGTCCCCATGCCGACATGAAGTGTGACATAGCCAAGTTCGATGCCACGGTCAGTGAGTGCCTTGAGTAGCTCTGGCGTGTAATGCAGTCCTGCAGTCGGGGCAGCGACGGAGCCGAACGTTTGGGCGTAGACGGTGTTGTATCGCTGTTGGTCCTCGTCGGTGATTTCATCGAGGCCCTGCTGGCGGCGTGCTTTTCGGATGTAGGGTGGCAGGGGTGTGGAACCGACCTGTTGGAGCAGCTCCAGGGTGGTCAGGGGGCTGGTGACTTGGACGAGCCATTCCCCGCCGTCGATGCGTTGGAGCAGTGTTAAGTGACTGTCATCAGTCAGGGCGATTTGTTCACCGGGTTGGAGTTTTCCCCGTGATTCGAGCATGACCTGCCAATGGTTTTGGTCGGTTGCATTGAGATACAGGCCAGTGACTTTGCCGCCTGTCCCGACACGTGTGCCGGAGATGAAAGCGGGGAGGACGCGGGTCTGGTTGAATACCAACAGATCACCATCGGAGAGCAAATCTTCACGGGTTGCCAGGTCACGGACATGCAGATGTTCAAGGGTATTGGTTTGACGGTTGCAGACCATCAGGCGCGAGGCATCGCGCGGCTCGGCTGCCTTGGTGGCAATGAGATGATCGGGTAAATCAAAATGCAGGTCACGGGTAAGCATGGGCCGACATGGTAACGACTGAAGCGCGGAATTTGAATTCTGGGGGGATGGATCGCGCTAAACCGCAAGCGGTTTAATAGGTTGACGAAATCCGAAATCCGAA
>JBICHS010000655.1:0-2816 GCA_043101135.1 Phycisphaeraceae bacterium JB051 | reverse complement strand
CAACCACGACCAACAAAAACAACCTCGCCCCATCCACCAAGTCCGACAGCATCACCGTCGACGACAAAGACACCGGCAAGCCCGTGAGCTTACTGCGCACCTATGGCTCAATCACCTATGCTGGTTTTAAAAGCTATCTCTATGCCAACCTCAAACGTGATGACCCGCGTGTCGTTGGTGCATACAACTGGATTCGTGAAAACTGGACCCTCGACGTCAACCCCGGCCTGCCCAAGGAACGTGAACTGCAGGGACTCTACTACTACTACATGACCATGGCCCGCGCCCTCAACGCCTGGGGCTCTAGCACCATCGTCACCAGCGATGGCAAAACCCGCGATTGGGCCAACGAACTGATCGACAAACTCGCATCCATGCAAAAGGAAGATGGCAGCTGGACCAACGACGCCGACCGTTGGATGGAAGGCGATCCCAACCTCGTCACAGCATATTGCCTGATCGTCCTGAACAACGCAACGCGGTAACGCCACGTTTAGAGACAATTAACCACAGATGCACACAGATAAACACAGATGAAGACAAACCATGATTACAAGCAGATCACGGAAATAATCATTGGTTGTGCTTATCGTGTCAGCAATCAATTGGGATGTGGGTTTCTTGAGAAGGTTTATGAGAACGCACTGTCACATGAAATTCAAAAAGAAAATTTAACAGTCACTCAGCAATGCCCCATCAATGTCTGGTATGACGAGATTGTGGTTGGTGAATACGTTGCTGATCTTATTGTTAACGGGAATATCTTGATCGAACTAAAAACTGTCAGACAATTTGACGAGGTACATGTCGCCCAGTGTCTGAATTATCTCAAAGCAACACACTTACCTTTGTGCTTATTGATCAATTTCGGAACGCCCAAAGTTCAAATCAAGCGCATAAGAGCTTGAATAAAAACATCTGTGTTTATCTGTGTTCATCTGTGGTTAAATGTCTTTAAAACCAGCGAAAGATTACGCCACCGTGCCCCCCGCCATTTGGACGGCGAGTTTGATGGCGGCCTTCATGCTGCCGGGGTCGGCCTGGTTTTTGCCTGCGATGTTGAACGCTGTGCCGTGATCGACGCTGGTGCGGATGATGGGTAAGCCCAGCGTGACGTTGACCGCTTCGTCAAAGCCCAGAAGCTTGATGGGGATGAGGCCTTGATCGTGATACATGGCGACGACCATGTCATACTTGCCACGGATGGCATCAATGAAAATCGTGTCTGCCGGGAATGGGCCATGAGCATCAATGCCTGCCTGATGAGCCATGCTGATCGCAGGTTTGATCACGCGTTCTTCTTCATCGCCGAACATGCCGTTTTCCGAAGCATGCGGATTCAGACCACAGACAGCGATCTTGGGATTTTCGACACCCATTTTCACGAGCGCCTGATGGCCCAGGTCGATGGGGTCGAACACGCAGCCGATGGTGAACTTGTTACGCAGATCCATCAGGGCGATGTGAATCGTTGCCAGCGCGACCATGAGTTTGGGCGAGCTGAACATCATCACCATGCGTTTACTCTTGGTGCGATGGGCGAGCAGTTCGGTGTGTCCGGGGAATTTGCACCCGGCCATTTGCCAGGACTCCTTGCAGATCGGTGCGGTGACGATGGCATCAAGTTTCCCCGGTGCTTTGTCAGGCAGCATGGCAGCAGCAATCGCATCATCCAAAAACCGCAGTGAAGCGCTGCCCCCCTGCTTGGTTGGCCGGTGAATGGATTGGCCCAGGAAGCTGATTTCGTCGTAGTCACGGACCATGACATTGTGATACATATCGCCGGTCGCGCGGTTGGACTCATGCTGGACGCGCCACCAGAACGGGTCGATCTCGGCAAGGTCAGCTGCGTAGCTCAGCAGTTCATTCATGCCATAGATTTCAAAGCGAGCGAGCTTGCGGATCGCCGGATCAGCCAGTGCCTTGACGACGACTTCCGCGCCGATGCCTGCGGGGTCGCCCATGGTGATACCAATGACCGGGCGCGGATCCTCTGCTGCCGATGCAGGTTGATCCTGCGGCTTTTCATCAGGCGGGATGTCGGACTTGTGACTGACCATTGGCGATACATCGTAACGTAGACGTGCGCGTTTGGCACGCAGGACACAAAGTTTTTCAAGGCAGTTTTTACCACAGAGTCCACAGAGAACTCAGAGTTAAGAGAGAAAACATTTTTAGTCGTTTTCAAATCAAGCCCAATGCTCAGCGGAGTGAAGCATGGGATTCGTCCGACTAACGGCTGACGTAGACATCCCAGTCTTCACTGCGTTCAGACTTGAGCTTGAGCGTTAAATATTTCAAAAATTTTCTTCACTCTGAGTCCTCTGTGGACTCTGTGGTAAAAATTGCCTTGCAATCTTTTCTACGTGCAAGCGGTTCGCCTGAGTGTTTTGTCAGAATACTTTCGCGAATTCGTCATATCGTGGTATCATGTTCGGTCTGTTTTTTCCCAAAGGAGAGTTGCCATGAGCAGCCAGACGCAAACGTGTAATCCGACCATTGCCAAGCATGACCAGTTTATGACGATCAACTTCGGTCGTTATCCCATCGTCATGGAGCGCGGTCAGGGCGTGCGCCTTTGGGACGACACCGGCAAGCAATATCTGGACATGTTCAGCGGCTTTGGCGCGGGGATTCTGGGGCATTGTCATCCCGACCTCGTGCAGGCCGTCACCGAGCAGGCCAACAAGCTTTGGCATGTGGGCAATCTGCTGCATACCAAACCGCAGACCGATTTGGCCGAAGCGATCAGCAAGCACGGTTTTGGTGGCCGCTCATTTTTCTGTCACACCGGTGCCGACGCCAATGAAGCAGCG
>JBICHS010000654.1:0-6581 GCA_043101135.1 Phycisphaeraceae bacterium JB051 | reverse complement strand
GACTTACTCGACATCACTCTCGATATGTTGAGCACCGGGTGTGAACCCGGTGCCCCCTTGGATAAACGTATACACAACGGGCACCGGGTTGACACCCGGTGCTCAACTTTGAAAAGGACGTGCATAAAGTCCCTGCGCGGGGAAGGTCAGACGGAGTATAGACATCTGTGTGTATCTGTGTGTATCTGTGGTTAATTTGCCTCAGACACCTTCAATGATCACAACGGCTGTTGTTTGGGGACCCCCGGTAATCTCGGGTATGTCTTGGGCGTGCGGTCTGCTTTTTCGATGCCAACGACCACGCTGTGATTGTCAAAATCATCGGGATAGGCTTCGACGGCAACGATCTCGCCGGCGCCGAGTTTGGTCAATGCGTCACCGGCATCGACTAATTCCTGTTCCAATGCAGGCCCCTTGAGGGCGTACATCCAGCCACCGACTTTGACCAGTGGCAGCATGAACTCAAGCAAGATTCGCATGGGGCCGACCGCGCGACTTACCGCCATGTCGAACTGCTCACGGTAGATTTTGTTCTGACCGATGGTTTCAGCACGATTGTTGATCACCACGACATTCGTCAGCCCCAATTCTTCAGCAGCACGTTTGCAGAAGTTGGCTTTCTTGCCTGTGGTTTCAAGCAAGGTCACCTTGAGTTTGGGGATGGCGATGGCGATGGGAATCCCCGGGAGCCCCCCGCCGGTCCCTACGTCCACGAGCTTGCTGTTTTCCGGCCATTCGATGAGTCCGGGCATCAACGTCAGGCTGTCGATGATGTGACGCTTCCAGGCCTCCTCAGGCTCACGGATGGCGGTGAGGTTGAACTGCTTGTTGGTTTCAAGCATCAGGTGCAGATAGGCTGCCAACTGCTGAAGCTGTTCGTCAGTGAGTTCAACGCCAATGGCCTGGAGGTGCTGCGGGACAAATTCGGGGATCGGGTGTGTCATAGTCGGATAGTGTAGCCGAAATGTCACTGGAAGATGGCATCGGCATTGTCATATTCGAAACTCGGCCGCACCAGGATCAACCGCGACCGTGTCGCGAAGTTCATCACCAGGCCCACCATCAGGAACGTCGAAAGCAGACTCGAACCGCCATACGAAATGAGTGGCAGCGTCACACCCGTGATCGGCATCAGCCCCAACGTCATCGAGATGTTCATTGACCCCTGGAAAAACAGCAAGCCCGCAAACCCGACGCAGACTAACCTTGGGAATGGCTCCTTGAGTCTGGCTGCAACAAACAGCATCGACCCGGTGAAAATGGTGTAAAGCCCCACCACCGACAAGCCCCCCATCAGGCCCCACCGATTGACCACCACGGCAAAGACCATGTCGTTCTCATTCTCTGGCAGGAAGTTGTATCGCATGATCAATTTCGACCGCTCCTGCCCGTAGCCCTGCGCACCACCTGAGCCGAGAATGCGCATCGCCATGACCTGCTGCTCACCCGTGCGATCCCAGAACTGCGTGATGCGAGCGCGTTGATAGCTCTTTAAAATCTGCATGTCGTTGGGCAGTGTGTAAATCATCACGATGTTCAACGCGATGCCTGCCAAGCCGATTCCCACAAGTGTGAACAAATGTTGGAGTCGCGCCCCTGCTGCAATGAGCATGAAAAACAACGCAGGAACAAACATCAACGCTGAGCCCAGATCCGGCTCCTTGAGGATCAGAATCACCGGGATGAACATGATGAAAAATGGTGGCAACAAGCCGGTCAACCGTCGGTAATTATCCCGATGTCTCAGGTACCAAGCCAACGCCAGGACGAAGGTGATTTTGGTTAACTCCGAGGGTTGCATGTGCATGAACTTGAGATTGATCCAGGACCGCGCATTGTTGCGTACAGGGACGATCGAGTTGGGAATTCCCGGTATCAACAGGAAGATTAAAAGCACGATGGTGATGCAAAATAATGTGAAGGACAGATAACCAATCGTCTTGGGATGCGGAAGCCAGGTAAAGACCATGAACCCCAGCGAGATGATCAGCCACTGCGTCTGTTTGGCTGCGACCTGCGGCTCGGTGGTGCCTGATAGCACGTTGATTCCAAGCACAGCCAAGGCGATGGCAGCAAGCAAAGTCACCCATGACATATTGGGCGTGAGCAGCGTGGTGAGGACTTTGAAAAACGATCTCAAAGGTAACCCTCCTGACGCAGCGCCCAGAAAATCTGGTTGGCAATTGGGCCGGAGACCGCACCGCCTGAGCCTGCGTATTCGACGACGACAGCGACGATAAATGCAGGTGTGCTTTCGTTCTTGCGATAGACCATCCCGACGAACCAGGCATGATCGCCAAGGTCTTCACTTTTGGTCACTTCATAGGATTGGATTTTGCTGTCGTTGTTGTCATCAATCCATCGGGCGGGTGGCGTTGCTGTACCGGTCTTGCCCCGGATGGTGACATCAGGAATGTTGAAGACTTTTTCGCCGTTGAGTTTGACCAGGTGATTGGACGAACCGCGACGGTCATTGACACTTTCGTACATGCCACGGAGCACGTCCTTGCGACCTGCTGCATCGAGCTTGATCTGGTGTGATTCCTGCAGGTTGGCTGGACTCAAAACAAACGTCGGTTGCAGGGAAAGTCCGTTACGGGCCAGCGTGGAATAGACATTGGCGCATTGCAGGGGTGTCCATTCCACGGGTCCCTGGCCGATGCCCATTTGGATGGCGTCCTGGATGCCGAGTTTGCTGTTGGCGATGTGCCCCTTGGCATCAAGTTTGGGCAGATAGCCAGCGTGTTCAGGTGTCAGGCCGCAGTTGGTGGGTTGACCGATTCCCAGCATGCCGTACCAGCGCGTGAGTTTCTCCAGGCCGAACTTTTGGCCGATGGTGTAAAAAAAGACATTGCAACTGACGCAGATGGCTTCGTGACCGATGAGTGGGCCATGCCCGATGGAATTCTGTTTGAAAATCCAGCAGCGGTTGCGCGTGGGGTGATCCATATCCAAAGCACCATCACAGGTAATGGCATGCCCTAGCTGATGCACGCCAGCCGAGTACGCTGCAGCCAGGATGATCGGCTTCATGGTCGAGCCGGGCGGGTAGGACATGGCAATCGGGCGGTAGATCAAAGGCTGGTTGGTCTTGGCCCAGTTGGATCGCCAGAAGCTCATGGGCTTTTCTTTGAGATCCTTGCGACTGTAGCCGGGCACACTCACCGCAGCGAGCACCTGCCCTGTGTTGACTTCAAGCACCACGGCAGCGCCATTGAGCGGCCTGCCCATCTCCGATTCGTTCATGTCCTTGGCATGCCAGAACTGTTGACGCATCAGCCCCACACGTTGGTCTCGGCTCATCAAAGCCTGAATGCGTGCTTGAAGCTGAATGTCCACGGTGAGTTTCACGTCCTGGCCGGGGACGGGCTCGCGCATCTGGACATCGCCGGTTTCGAGGTTGACCTTGCGTTGACCGCGTTCGCCACGCAACGCATCTTCCATCTCTTTTTCAATGCCCCATGCCCCGATCTTGTCGCCATGCTGATAGCCTGCAAAGTTCGGCACGGTGTTACCATCATCGTCTTTTTCCCAGAACGGTGGGAGTTTGTCCTGTTTCCACAGTCTTCGGATATTGCCAATCAAATGGGTTCCCACACCTGAGACATCAATGTCGACCATGGGCTGTTTACCGCCCTGCAAGGGAGTCGGGAAATGGCTGCGATCAAGCGTGATCGACATCTCATCCAGGGGGTAGCTTCGCTTGGTGGAGTCAACAAGTCTGACCTTGTTCCAGATGGATTGGTCATTGACCAGGGCTTCGGTCAGTAGCTTTTGGAGTTGAAGACGGTTCGGCGGGGTGATGGCAAAGACCACGGAATGGAAATCGCGTTCTTCCATGATGTCGGTTGCGACATCTGCCAGACTCACCTGCTCGCCGGTCTCCTCTTCGCGCTTTTGACGCCAACGTGACCAGAGATAACTTTTGAGCCTTGCGACCTTGGCAAGCACGCCTGCCTTGGCTTCGGTGATCTGCATGGGGTCGACATTGCCCAACGCTGCGAGCAGTTGCCACATCTGATCCTGCTGCGTCTGGTAGGTTGGCATGCATTCTTTGATGAACGCTTCACGCTGAGCTTTGGACAGATCGTACCATTGGCTTCGGTGTTCACTGCGTGCCTGACGCCGAGCCATTTTGTACGGCCACTGGTCAGAGATCACTTCATAGTGAACCGCCACGTCATACGCCGGTGCATCGGTCGCCAGCACACGGCCCTGGCGATCGAGTATCCGCCCACGAACCGTGGGGATGATCTGACGACGGACGAGACGCTGTTCAGCCAGATCCTGCCATTGACTGGCCTGCACGAGTGTCATGTAGCTCATGCGCAGCGTCAACACCGTGCCACCGCCTATCATCATCAAGACCAGCAGCAAGAGCCGGCGATGAAACATGCTCGGGACCAGGCGTCGGATTGGATTGGTTATACGCATCCCGGCACATCCATGCTAGAGGGTGCAGGCAACGTGGATCACAGTCGATGCCAAACGACATCGTTCGTTTCATCCAGGATGGCAGGACAAATCAGTTCGTGGCGTTCAACCGGCAATGTGAAGTTTGGCGCGGGCGGCTTGCACCTTCGACTTCTTCAAGGCAATTGCTTCTTCGCCAACGGCTTTTTCTTCCAATGCAGCATTGAGCTCCGCCTGGGCAGCGGCTTTGTCAATCTGGTCAGCAGGTAGAGCAGCGTCAGCAATGAGACTGAGCTTGTTGTCCTTCATCTGGGCAAAGCCGCCGGAGACAAAGTATGTCTGGCTTTGACCAGACTCATCATCCAGACGTAAAGCACCAGCGCCAAGCTTGATCATCAAGGGGGCACGCTGAGGCTCAACGCCCAACAGACCATCCCATGCTGGGACCGATGCATATTTGACCTGCTGATCGACCAATTGACGTTCGGGGGTGACCAGTGTGCATTGAAACGATGTTGCCATGAGGTTCGTTCCTGTTTAGTTGCTTCTCAAAGCGCTCATACTACCGATAACCGGGGGAAAAATCAAAACGTTATAACCGGAATAATCCAACATCCCAGACATCATTTTTCCAGATTATCCACTCCCTTTTAACCGCACTGAATTGTTGAATTGTCCTGAAAGGAGCTGCTTATGCTTCCGCCTATCATGGGGTCCACGACTTTAAGGGGGACTTCCGGGATCAAATCCGGGATGACTTCGGGGGTGTCGCTGATGAAAACGCTTCACCAGCTGGATCAAACCACCCAGTCAAGGCAGATTTCCATGACCCGCCTGGCAACTGCACAAAAGATCAACCGGGCAGCCGAAGCACCTGCTGCTTTGATTGCCTCAGAGAAGTTGCGCTCACAGATCGCTCTGCTTGAAGCCGAGTCCAAGTCCCTGCAACGGACCAGTCACGTCATTGATACGGCTGATGGTGCGATGTCTCAGATGTCCGATCAGATCATCGAAGCACGCGCTGCCAATGTCGCCTTGGCTAACTCTGCTGGGCTCACCGATGGGGAACGTGAAGCTTTGCAGATGCAGGTGAACATGGCAGTCCAGTCCGTCGACCGCATCGCCCGACAATCCAATTTCGCAGGCACGCCCACACTTGATGGCAATATGACACTCACCGCCTCTGACGAAACACTCACCATCCCCAAGACCGATCCTACGGAGCTCGGGGAAGTGACCTCGGGCAGCGAAACTTACCGCTTGTCTGATATTGATACCGTGATGGCATCGGGTGATACCGCCCTTTCCCAATCTGTTCTGGATGATGCGTTTTCGGACATCCTCACACGACGAGCTGAGATGGGCGCGTTCGATAAATACACCGTCCAGTCCCGGTACAATTCATTACAGGTGGAGTTGGAAAACACCGTCCGTGCTGAGAGTGAAATTCGCGATACGGATTACGCGCGGGAAGTCTCAGAACTCAACCGAACCAACATTCTCGAAAAGGCTGCCTACAAAGCACTGGAAGTCGATACCGAGATGCGCTCAAGCATGTTTGATTTGATTGTATAGCGATTGTTTAAACGATGATTCGATTGCGACAGGCTGTTGATATCCAATAAAAAAAACGCGCTTTTACACGCGTTTTGTAGAGTTTGAATAGTTTGCTGACAGTGATGCCTGTCATTGAATTACAGCTCGGCAAACACCATTTCCGATTCGACACGATCGGCTTTGGGTTCGTTGACGGCTGTTTCAATGCCCATCTCTGTGCGGACGGCGGCAGCGTTGTAACGCTTGGCTTGCTGTCCACAGGCGGCCAGCAGGTCCAGGGCGATTTGTCCTTCGGACTTGGCGCCTTCCAACTCTGGGATGGCAGCGTCAAATGCCTGGGCGATGCCCTTGTGATTGACGAAGCTGCCGTCCTTTTCTGCCCAGGTGACTGAGGGCATGAGCACGTTTGCACGCTTGACCAGATCGTTGGGCATGGTGTCAATGAGCACCAGGAAGTTACGACCAATGAGTTTGGCAAAGTCCTTGGTGACCCAATCGGAAGGATAGTTGCCGGTGAGGATGAAGCTCTTGACGCCGGACTTCTTGTCAGCCAGCAGTTCGCAGAGTTCTTCGTAACTGATGACCGATTCGGACACCTTCTCCAAAGCCTG
>JBICHS010000653.1:0-3713 GCA_043101135.1 Phycisphaeraceae bacterium JB051 | reverse complement strand
ATGCCACTGGATTCCCGCCTGCGCGGGAATGACGAAATCGAATAGGACATGGAGTTTTATTATTTGAACTGCTCTAACAGGCTGCTAATCTCAATAGATCTCAATAACACAAGCCGCCAGATGAAGACCGAAGGGATGAATCTGACGGGTTTCTGTGATATGCGCGAACCACCCGTCAGATTCGATCTTTGATCTCATCTGGCGGCTTGTGATCGATCGCACACTTAACCCATCTGCGCTTTAACCAACTCACCAAGCGTCTTGATCGCTGCTTCGATTTTGTCCGACCAGACCAGGCCACAGTTCAGGCGCATGCAGTTTTTGTATCGTCCTATGGCAGAGAAAATCTCACCGGGGGCGATGCTGATGTCATGCTTGATCGCGTCGTGATGCAGTTTCATGGTGTCGACTTTCACCGACATCTGCACCCAGATAATGTAGCCACCTTTGGGGCGGGTGATGCGTGTGCCTGCGGGGAAATACCGGGCGATGGCCTGTCGAAATTGGTCAACCTGTTTTTGATACTGCTTACGGAGTTTACGCAGGTGATGGTCATAGCCATGCTGTTCGAGGTAAGTCGCAACGAGCAATTGGGGCAGCGTCGCACTGGCATGATCCGTGGTGAGTTTTAAATCCATCACCTGTGCTTTGTACTTGCCCGGCACGCACCACCCCACACGCAGGCCCGGCGAGATCGTCTTGGAAAAGGAACCCAGCGTGATCACCGTCTGCCCGTCGTCAAATGCGCGAAGCGATGTCGGGCGCGTGCCATCGAATGACAGGTCGCCATAGATTTCGTCTTCGATGATGGTCACGTTGTACTTGCGTGCCAACGCCACCATGCGTTGCTTGTTTTCCAAAGGCATGATGGTCCCAAGCGGATTGGGAAAGTTCGATGCCAGCAGGATCACGCGAATCTGCTTTTGCTGCATCGCAGTTTCCAACGCGTCAAGATCCATGCCGGTGTCGGGGTGCGTCGCTATTTCCTGCACCTTGAGCTTCATGCAACGAATCATATCCAGGAAAAAGAAAAACGTCGGGGACTCGATGGCAACCACATCGCCTGGCTCGGTTGCTGCGCGAAGTGACAGCGAGATGGCTTCGGTCGCACCGGTGGTCACGAGAATATCATCGGGATTCACCGAGCAACCTGAATCGATCAGACGCTTGGCAATCTGACGACGCAACTCCAAACGCCCAGGTGGCACGGCATAGTCATGTGCCTGCGAACCATACTCACGTGTGACATGACCAAAGAGCTTGTTGATTTTATCGATCGGCAGAACCTGGCTATCGGGCAACGCGGCCCCGAGCTGTAACATGTCAGGCCGCGTCATGTCCTCAGCAATTCTCGCTGACAAACTGATCGCGTCGAGTTCTTTGGGATACGGCGCATTGTCCGAAGCAGTGGGAAGCTGGATCGACATCTTGGGTTGGCGGACGTAATAACCCGACTGCGGCACAGCACGGATCACCTGCTGATCCTCAAGCATGCGATACGCCTGCATGACCGTGGACACACTCACCGACAACTGCTTACACAACTGCCTCACGGAAGGCACACGTTCACCGGGCTGTAGCGCACCGGAAGTGATCATCTGCGAAACATGCTCTGCGACCTGTTCGTAGAGTAAACCTTGATTGGATTGTTGGCCGTTGCGTTGCATGAACAGATTGTAACGCTCAAATCACCGGCCAAGCGATACAGTTGCTTGCGATAGTGACCGAAACAGTGCAAAAAATATGTCTGTTGCGCTGCAATAAACCCACAACTGTATCTGTTGGGTAAGGCGGGGATGACGATGATTGGGGCAATGAATAAAAAGGAGACAGTGATGACACAGATCAATTGCCACACATCGTGCGCGTTGGACAAGCCCTCTCGGATCAGCCGATGCTGCGCTGCAATCCGACGTTTTTTAACGGACTTCGCGCAGGGCTTACACAGCTATCGCCGCCCACCGCATGCCTGATTACCCCGTAATCAACAGGATCATGACCGTTTTTCTCGGATTCGGATATGGCAAAGCATCGCTAAATCCGTCATGATGTCAGACTCAATGATTTAATGAGTATGACGATGATGAAACAACAATTTGGTGATGGACGTGATTGGTTTTTGGAACACCGCTTTGGACTCTTTGTCCATTGGGGTCCCTACGCGATGCCGGGCTGGCATGAACAGATTCAGCAGCGCATGGGTATCAAGCGCGAAGACTATGAACGTCAAATCGCCAGGTTCGATCCGGTGGACTTTGATCCTGAGCCGTGGCTGGACATGATGCTGCAGGCGGGCATGACCTACATCGTCATCACCACCAAGCATCACGACGGCTTTTGCATGTGGGACTCCAAACTCACCGACTTTAAAGTCACGCGCAATGGTGGCCCCGATACGCTCAAGACCCTTGCCGACGCCTGTCATGCACGTGGGATCAAGCTCGGACTTTATTACTCCGTCGTGGATTGGAAACACCCTGCGTATCCCAATGAAGGTCGTCACCATGAGCTGCCTCCACAGGATGGTGATACGCCTGACGCGAAAGTGTATCTGGCTTATCTCAAAGAACAGATTCGCGAATTGTGCACCGGCTATGGTGATGTGCGTTACATCTGGTGGGACATGAACGTGCCCCAATGGGAAGACGAATCGATCCATGCGATGATTCGTGAGCTTCAGCCGAGCTGCGTGATCAATGACCGTGGTTTTCATGATCGTGATGCGGTGGATCATTGGCAGGAAGGTATCATTGCCACACGCGAACGCGACTACAATCCGGCATTGGGTGAGACGGATGAAGTCATCAAACTGCCAACGGAAAGCTGCGATTCACTGGACGCGTTGAGTTGGGGCTACAAGACCGATGCGGACTACTATTCGCTTGCATATCTCAAACGCAACATTGCCCAGAATATGGCACGCGGGAACCATTATCTGCTCAATGTCGGGCCGGACACCCAAGGCATGATCCCTTCACAGCAGGTGGACATGCTCAAGCAGATCGGTGATTGGTATGCGAAAATCAAAGCCTGTTTCACCGACACGCATCTCGTCACCGGCATGATTGCTCAACCGGGCATCTCGCTGATGCAGGCCAACCAACCGACTGCTGATGGTGAGTATGAATACTACGTCATTGCCACCGAGCCACTGAATTGTCGCGGCCTGCAACTGCGTCCGATTGATACGCCCCCACTTTGGGTCAAGCTGCTGAACACCGGCGAGTACATGCAATGGGCACGCGACATTGTCCCCAATGATGTGACGCACCCTTACCTGCGCATCCGTGAAATTCCCGTTGATGAATTGGCAGGTGATGTGTTGGTGTTCAAGATGTTGTTCGCCAAACCGCTGGAAGTTTCAGCGCAGATGAACAGCGTTGAGAAGATTTGATTCAACTCAAAGCCGTGAACCTCCCGGGTCACGGGTTGAATCGAAAGTTGATCTTGATCGAACAAGGCAACCCGTGCCGCAGGAGCGACACGGCTTTTTGCGAGACATCACCATTACGCAGTGAGTTCTGCGTAACGCTGCAGAAATAATTGCTCGGCCTTCTTGGGTGACAGCGGTTTGATCTTCATATCATCAAAGGGCATAACCGGGATTTTCCAATCCATCGGCGGGACTTCCATCAAATCCCTGGCTTCGGTCATGAGCATTTGCTCGTCAGCCAACCGCACTTGATCAGGCATCGGCATGGTCAGTTGATGCT